>JAGHDT010000341.1 GCA_021159805.1 Anaerolineae bacterium | reverse complement strand
TCCACTTCAACGGCCTGGAGGCCGGAGATGGGTGGGCCAACCTCGCGCTCGTGATGCGCACCTCGACGGATAATGGGGCAACCTGGTCCACACCCCGTCTGATCAACGCCGAACATCAGCGGCGGAACCAGGTGATCGACGGCACGAGCATGGCCTCCGACGGCACGCTGATTCAGCCGTGCGATGCGGTGTGGAGCGGCAGCGGTGGCACCGCCATCCACATCAGCCGCGATGACGGCAGGACCTGGCACGATCCCGGTGCCGGGACTCGCGCTCCCGACTTCGTGGACGGCGGACAGGGCGGCACCATCGCCGGCATCCATGCCGGGGTCGTGGCATTGGCCGATGGTCACCTGCTCGCCCTCGGGCGCGGCGACGCGATCCGCGGGCAAGTGGGGCCTGGGCACAACATTCAGGCACGGATGCCCATGAGCCTGTCGGCGGATATGGGCGGGACGTGGACTTACAGCGCCAGCCCTTTCCCGCCGATCAGCGGCGGGCAGCGCCTGGTGCTGATCCGTCTGCGCGAAGGCCCACTCTTCTTTGCTTCCTTCACCGGCCCGGTGGACGAGGATCCCGGCATGCTCTTCTGTGACGACGAGGGGGGCGAATTCCGCGGTTATGGCCTCTTCGCCGCCCTGTCGTACGATGAAGGGCAAACTTGGCCGGTGCACAAGCTCCTCACACCCGGCGAAGGCGACTACGGCACCCAAGGACACACGCGCCGGTTCCATGCCGACGCCACCCACGCCGAGCCTCGCGGTTACCTCGCGGCTACACAGTCGCCGGACGGCACGATACACCTGATCTCCAGCGGCTTGCACTATCGCTTCAACCTCGCGTGGCTTGCCGGCTCGCGAGATTGGCGGGCGCTGATTTAGGTCTACAATATCTCGAACAACACCCGGTTTCCTTGCGTGACGGTGAGACACGTGAGGCTCACACCCACCGGCACCCATCTCAGAGCACGATCTGGAGGTGATATGGACGGGACCCATACGCTCTTCACCATTGGCCACAGCAACCATGCCATAGAGAGCTTCATCGCCACCCTCAATCAGTACACGATCACCACGCTTGTCGACGTGCGCAGCCGGCCCTACAGCCAGTGGGCCCACCAATTCAACCGCGAGATTCTGAAGCACGATCTGGAAGAAGCCGGCATTGATTACGTCTATATGGGGGATGTCCTCGGCGGTCAACCGGCCGACCCCACCCTCTACAGACCTGGCCAAGAACGCCCCGACTACCGACGCATGGCAGAGACGCCTGTCTATCAAGCAGGCATTCAGAAGCTGCTGTCGCTGGCACAAAATCCAACCATCGTGGTGATGTGCAGCGAGGGCGACCACCGCCAGTGTCACCGCCACCTCCTGATCACACAGACTCTGCTCGATATGGGGATCTCCGTGGGCCACATCCAGCCCGATGGCACGTGTAGTGAGGGCACGCTCGAACCCGAGCAACTCACATTGTTCGGTTGAGACATAATGGCTACTATCTATACCATCGGCTACCAGCGCAAACCACTGTCGGTATTCATCGGGCAGCTGCGCGAGGCAGGCGTGGATGCGGTCATCGACGTCCGCCTGCGGAACACGTCCCACCTGGCCGGTTACACAAAGAAGGACACATTGGCCTTCTTGCTGACCGAAGGATTCGGCATTGCCTATGAGCACCTTCCCCAGTTGGCACCATCAGACGCTAGTTTCGATGCTTACCGCAGAAAAGAAAAGCAGTGGACCGAGTACCGATACCAGATCCGTGCTCTGCTCAAAGAGCGGCGTGCCGAACTGGTGGGGCAGGAGATTCTGGCACGTTACCAGGCACCATGCCTTCTCTGCGCGGAGCCGACGGCCGAGTTCTGCCACCGGCGCATCGTCACCGAATACTGGGCATCGCACATACCCGACCTGAAGATCGTTCATCTCTGACACCAGACCGGCATCGCACACATCACTAGGAGAATGCCAAGATAGCAGCAGCCCTGGGGGCAATCGACAATGGCTGCAGCCCGAGACGCATTGGAGGCGCACGATGCCTACTCAAGAGATCCTCATATTGGCGATGACCCAGATGCTGAGCGGGATCTGCACTGCCGGCTTCACCTGTGAGCGAGCAGCCACTACCGGCCTGTGCTGGGTGCGTCCGGTGCGAGATTTCGACACGGTGTTACCCGGTGATATGATGGATAGCAGCGGGTACTTGATCCAATGCTGCGACGTTATCGAGTTGCCACTCGACGTGCCGCGTCCTGACCCGCCCCACATCGAGGATTGGGTCGTCGACTTCGTCCACAACCGTCCCAAACTGATTCGACGTCTGGAGGGTGACAAGCGCGCGGCATTCTTTCCGCGCTACCTGGATCAGGCACCAGAGGAGATACTGATTCATCACTCTCGATCGCTGGGTCTGGTCGCACCCACACAGGTATGGGTATCGTTCTCACTCGACCGGTACTCAGGGAGATATCACGCCCGTATGGGATTCACACTGCCGGGAGATGTTCAGGATCCCAAGGCGCAGAGTGCCCGAGGTGTCTCGGTGACCGATCTAAAATGGCGAGCCCTGGGACGCTGTTGGCTTGGCGACAAGGATGATCACATAAGGCTAAGCAACGAAGCTCTGATGGAACGCCTGCAAGCGCAGGCAATATACCTGACGATAGGACTGAGCCGCAAGTGGCAGGGCGAGTTCTGGCCGCTTGTGCACGCGGTACACGTCGTTCCCGACTATAGCGCCGACATCGATCCCACCTGCCTGTGAAGGAGACATCAATGAGATCCGACTTCGACATGCCGGCTGAGCTTGGGCTAGCGGCCGCCGAAGTACCGCAACTGGGTAGCAATGAGCGCAGCCGATTGCTGAACTTCCTCCTCCGTTGGGAACACCTGGCTCTGCTCCATACCTGCCTTGACGATCTTCTGGCAAAGAAACCCGGCCTGGTATCGCTTCGCGACTTGCGGGTCAAAGCGCTGGTGATCGAGGGACGCTTCCCGGAGGCCGTCAGCCTTATGCAACAACGGCTGAAGCTGAAGAGCGGCTTGAGTGCCCAGGCGCTGATGGCACGCGTCCACCTCGCAGCCGGGGAGATCGACGCAGCTTGCCGTATCGCTAAAGCCCTGTGTGAGACGGAACCGGACCGTCCCACGACCTCGTATGTCGCTGCAGAGGTGGCGCTGGCCAAGGGGGATATGCAAGCTGCGCTGGCAGCCTACCAACGCGTCGGTCTGGTCAGCGCATCGCGGCGTGGCTACCTGCTGGGTATGATGCGCCTCCATCAGGCACAGGAGGACTTTGTATCGGCCAGTGGCTATGCCGTCAGTCTCTTGGCCACAGTGGAAACTCCTGAAGAGTTGCCGATTTCGTACCTGCGAAGACTCCGTGAGTATTTCGTCGCCAGTGATGAGCAGACGCACGTGCACGAAATCGACGAAGCTATCGGCGCACGCTACACCCACGAGCTCGATGAACTCAAGAGAAGCTTCGGCGAGATGCCGGCAACAACACCACAGTCATCCGCACCACATCACGACCCGACGGATGCACCCATCTCAACGGTTGCCGCCAACCTGGACTCGGGTCCCAGGATTGTGGTCACACCAGCTGAGCAGCGTCGCGTGACCCAGGCAGTTCACGATATGTTCGGCTTCGGTAAATTCCTCCCCGGGCAGATGGAGACGATGGCGCACGTGTTGCGCGGCAACAATGCCCTGACCGTACTCCCGACCGGCGGCGGAAAATCCCTGTGCTACCAGGTGCCGGCGATGCTATCGGACGATGGCGTAACGCTGGTTATCTCTCCGCTGATCGCGCTGATGAAGGACCAGGTGGACTCCCTGCCCGACCTCATACGGGACCGCGCCACAACCATCAACAGCAGTCTCGACGGCGACACTCTAAGACGCCGCCTGGATCGCGCGGCCCAGGGCGAGTACCGCCTGCTCTATGCTGCGCCGGAAAGGCTGCGCCAGCCCGCCTTCCTCCACGCGCTACGACGTGTCAGCGTGAACCGGCTGGTTGTTGATGAAGCCCACTGCGTGAGTGTCTGGGGTCACGATTTTCGCCCAGACTACCTCAAGCTGAGAGATGCCTGGCACGTGTTGGGAGAGCCACCTATCCTGGCGCTGACAGCCACAGCGCCGCCCAGAGTGCGACTCGACATCGTCCGGCACCTGAGCCCTGACCAACCGATGGCGATCGTCACCGGAGACTTCGCACGGCTGAACCTGCAACTGGAGGTCTTCCGGGCCGCCAACAAGGACTCGAAACTGGGCCGGCTCGTGGCCTTCTGTAAGAACACCACCGGCAGCGGGATCGTCTACGCCGATACACGCGCCCGGTGCGAGCAGCTGGCCACGATGCTCCGTGAGCAAGGAGTTAACGCGGCCCACTACCACGCCGGGATCCAGAATCGCGCCGAAGTGCAGGAAGCATTTATGGCCGGGCAGACGCGTGTGATGGTCGCCACGATTGCTTTCGGAATGGGCATCGACAAACCGGATATCCGTTTCGTCGTGCACTATATGCCACCGGCCTCGCTGGAATCCTACTACCAGGAGGCCGGGCGCGCCGGACGGGATGGGCTACCGGCGCGCTGTCTGTTGATGGTTTCAAGCGCAGATCGTGGCATTATGACGCGCCGGATGCGGCGTGACCTCCCCACGCTCGACTTCCTGCGTTCCGTCTACGCCGCCGTGCTCCGTCACCTCGGTCCCAGAGAGGCCGGCAACATCGCGAGAGGAGATCTGGAGCGTGAGCTTCAGGTTGACGGGACCCGTGTCCGGGTCGCCATCAGCATCCTTGAGGAGAATGAGCTCCTCGAGCGCGGCCCCGACATCCCGCGAGCAGCACTCATTCGAGCGAACCACAGCCCTCGCGAGTCAGACCCCCAGGGGAATGGACATCTGGCTGCGTACTTCGAAGCAGCACATCTGCAGCTGCACAGGTGGGTGCGGGTCAACCTGGTGGATGCAGCCGACAGCATAGGCCTATCACCGAAGGAGATCGAAAGCCAGATCCTCGCGTGGTCCGATCAAGGCCATCTCAGCTACCGTTTCTCCGGACGCGATATGCTACTGACCCGTCATCCCGTCCCTGACGACATCGCCGCACGGATCAACCAGTGGCTGGAACGTTTCGAGACACTTCAGGTGCAACGAATTGCCGAGATCACCTCATACGTGAGAACACGTCGCTGCCGGCACGGGCACCTGAATGCATATCTGGGTGGACGCCGGATTGCATCCTGCAAAGCCTGCGACAACTGCATCGCTGTTCCACAGGATACCGCAACCGCGCTGCCGCCCCAGGAAGAACAGCTCATAGCAATCCTCGACTGTGCCGCCAGGGCCCCCTGGAGTTGGGGCAAGGTCAGTCTGAGTCGGATCTTGCGCGGGGACCGCGATGCTCCGGCCAAAGGACGGGATTATCCAGGCTTCGGGGTTCTGTCGTACAGGTCCAGGAGTGCCATACTGGACTTGATCGGCGAGCTGGAAGAAGCCAGGTTCCTTCAGCCGCGCCAGTTGGACCACGGCGGCATCGTGCTGGATATCACGCGGTTGGGAAGGAAAGCGCTCCGCGAACCCGCCCGGCTGGAAGCGCTGGTCCGAGCACAGCCGCTGCGCATCACACTGCCCCCAGAAAACGGGCAGAAGTGGGAACAGCAGTCACTCTTCGATCTGCTCAGCAACTGGCGTGTGGCGCAAGCACGCCAACGGGGCGTGCCACCCTTCCAGATCCTGCACCAACAGGTCGTGCATCGCATTGCGACCCAACAGCCCCAGACACTTGAGGCGTTACTTGCGATAAAGGGCATTGGGTCCCGGAAACTCGAATCCTACGGCCAGGAAATCCTTGGTGTGGTTAGAGCCTATCTGTCAAGACGGCCGAGTGCAGCCCAGGATCGAACCCACCCGCCGGCAGCAGATACAACACGAGCGAGGTAATCAGTGGAAATCCTTCAAGACGACGTTGATGTTCTTGTGGTTGGTGGGGGAACCGCGGGCGTGATCGCTGCGCTCCAGGCAGCACGCGCCGGTGCGAAGACAGCCATCGTCGAGATGGCCGGCCAACTGGGCGGGACCATCACGACCGGCGGTGTCTCTGCCCCTGCCTACTTCTTCAGCCCCGACAGGCAGATCATCGCCGGGATCGGCTGGGAGCTCGTTCTCCAGACCAAGGCGCTGGATAACACGCCGTGGCCCGATTTCAGCCGACGCAATCCACTGCGCCCCAGCTATCACATTCCAATCAATCCAGCCGTCTATGCTCTGGTAGCCGAGGAAGCCGCCCTGGAAGCCGGCATTGACGTGCACTATCACGAGATCCTGAACGATATCGAGCGTTACCCCGGCGGGTGGAGCGTGCAGAGCGTCGGGAAAGGCATACTTCGCAAGACCCTGGCGCGCGAGGTGATCGACTGCACGGGTGATGCCGATGCTGTCGGTATCCTCGACCTGCCACGGGAACGGGGGGAACTCCGCCAGCCCGGAACATTGGAATTCCGGCTGTGCGGCTACAACGCGGATGACCTCGACGTTGAGGTCGTGCAAGAGCACTTTGAGGCCGCGATGCAGGACGGCGACCTGCAACCGGGTGACTTCTGGCGTGCGGAGGACCGGCTATTCATCGAGTTCCTGCGGGCCCGGGGAGTCAACCAGCAGCACATCTTCGGCGCAGACTCGACCACAGCGGTGACCCAGAGTTCGGCCAATGTCAAAGGCCGGCGCGCGGTGCTGCGTCTGCTGCGCTTCGTCCGCACGCTACCGGGCTGCGAGCAGGCCACCTTGGACAAGCTCTATCCAATAGCCGCTGTCCGGGAGACCTACCGCATCGTGGGCGAGACCAAGATCACCTATGACGACTACATCTCCGGCCGGATCTTCGACGATGCCGTATGCTATACCCTTTACTTCATCGACGTTCACACCGAACACGGTGTGGAACAGGAGTTTATCCCGGCACGACGCGTTCCCACGATCCCCCTGGGTTCACTGATCCCCAAGGGGAGCAAGCGCCTGCTCGTGGCCGGCAGATCGATATCCAGCGATCGGCTGGCACACTCGGCACTGCGCGTTGAGGCGTCGTGCATGGCGATGGGCCAGGCAGTCGGTGCAGCCGCCGCACTTGGCGTCAAGATGGGGGTCCCCTCACGGGATGTGCCCATCGAGGCAATTCGCGCCCTGCTCAAGGAGCACGATGCCATCGTGCCCACAATGGACGGCAGTGAGGCTGTCTAGATGGATCGGCAGACCTTCGAAACTGCTGTTTTCAGGAAATGGGCCGACCGATACGACTGTGCCATAGAGGATCTCAAGCGCCCGGGAACCGAGATCATACCGGAGGATGACTTCGCCAACTCCAATGCCATCCATATCTGGAC
>JAGHDT010000185.1 GCA_021159805.1 Anaerolineae bacterium | reverse complement strand
AGCCGTCTCACACCGACTGGGACCGCCGCACCCCAGTGCGGCTCCCCCAAGACGCGACAGCTGCTTCATCCACCACAGCCGTCTCACACCGACTGGGACCGCCGCACCCCAGTGCGGCTCCCCCAAGACGCAGCAGGTACTTCATCCACCATAGGGATCTCATACCCATAACGGGTCATCGCAGGCTCAAGGAAATCATAGTAGGTAACGCCGTCATCCAACTTCCAGCGGCCGACGGCCTCCGGGCGCACCGGGATCCTGGCCAACTCGATCCCCAAAAACTCCTCCAGGTAGACCAATGTCTCATCACGACGTCCGACGAAGTCCTCGAAGCGGATCTCAAGCCAATTCTCGGGTTTCTGCGTTGCAGCCACCAGGTCGTACTGGTATTTCCACGAGATGGCACGACGGCGTCGTTCGTCCTCCGTCTCGGGATACGCGACACCGAAGTCGCGAAGATCGTCGGTCAGATGGCCACCGAGGATGCAGTCACGGGGATTGCGGGTCCAGAGAATATACTTGGCATCGGGGAACCGGCGAACGATCCAGGGGAAGACCAGCGTCGTCTCTGGAAGCTTCCAACCCCTATGCTTGGACGAACTTGCCAAAACGGTCCTGAGATAAGCATCCAGCAGATCGTTGAACTCCTCAGGAATCTCAGCCTGCATCGCTGCGTCCCAATTCCAGTTGAGATCGCCCTCCCAAGCCACGTACCGGCCAAAGACCCGGCAGGCGTCGTACATATCCACCGCCGGCACGAGATCCCCTGAGCGGTTCAGGTTCTCACCCATGAAAACGCCGCTGGCGTACAGCGTGTGCGAAATGGCCCGCGTTCCTGAATGGCCACGTCCGATGACGATGATCAAAGACATAGCACTATCCTCCAGCAGGTGCTGCTACGGCGGCGGACAACCCATACGGCATCCGCCTCCGTAGCCAGAAGTCCCCGCTATGCCAGCAACCTGGGGTCGCCGTGGACCGTGGGCAGGGGATGTGGCTGCACCAACTCGCCGCCGGATTCATACGACTGCATCGCGGCCCAGGTGTACTCCAGTGCCGCCAAGGCATCCCGGCCTGAGGCCCGGAGTTTGTCCTTGGCCACACCCTTCGTCACATCCTCCAGGAAGGCGTGAATCCGGATCGGGAAGGTCCCGCTGAAGTCCGTGATGCCCGAATTGAACACAACCGGCTCAGGCGCAGAGCCCAACACCAGATTCTCCGGCATCGCGGCCCCCTCAGCCCCCGGTGACGGGAAGTAGGTGAGCTTCTCAATGCAGTTCTCGATACAGAATGTGCCGCGTGTACCAGCAACCTCAACGCTCCACCAACCGCCCAGGCCGAACGTCGCATCTCCGCGCTGGCTGAGCAAGTAACCCACTGCACCACTCTGGAAGCGCATATGGATGCTGTTGATCGACATCATCGTGTCCCCCGCGGCCTTGCGATAGCTCGGGCGATCGAAGAACGCCTGGATGTGGGTCACATCGCCACAGAAATAACGCATGACGCTGAAGGGATGGTGCAGGAAGGCCTTCACGTGGAAGTAGGGGAACCCGTCCGAGCGCGGTGCGCGGGAGTAATTGTAAGTGTACTCACCGCCCTGGAATCCGATCTTATGCAAACAGTAGACCAACTCGCCAATCTTGCCGTTGTCCATAAGCTCGCGGGCCTTGTCCGCCGGTGGAGTGAAAAAGTGGTTCAGGTTGCAGCCCAAGTAGAGATCTGCCTTGAAGGCCTTGTCCACAAGCTGGCGCGCCTCACCGATATCATTGGAGATGGGCTTCTCCACCAAGACGTGCTTCCCGGCTTCCAGCGCTTCCATGGCAGGATCGAAGTGCCAACTGCCGTTCTCATAGCCGCCCGTCGTCACATCAACGACGTCCAGATCCTCATTGCGCAGCATATCGCGCAGGCTGTAATAGGCCGGCACACCATACTTCTCCGCCGCCGCATCCGCCCGCTCCTCGACGACATCGCAGACAGCCACCAACTCCGATAGATCATCCGCCGCGTGGGCTTGAGCGTGTATATTGCCGATCCCGCGCATGCCAACCAAGCCAACTCTCAGTGCCATGTGTGTCACTCCTTGTGGTTCGTGAAATGATGAAGAAGGGGATAAGGGGTAGGGTACTAAGGTGCTAGGGGTTAGGGCCAGAGTGCCTGCACAGGCAACTAGTCGTTGCCAGCGCGCCCGTCTCCCATATCCCTTGGTACCTTGTCCCTGGTAACTTATCCCTCGGTGCCGTTTCCCGTCTTGCCCTGTGCCTAGTGGCCCTAGGTACCTTATTCCGTGGTGCCCTGTTCCTTGACCTCGAGTTCACCCTCAGCCGGCTCATCGGCCTCGGCTTTGTCCGCTTCGGCCTCCTTGTTGCCCGCCTGCAGCTTGGCAGCCTGCATCGGGTCGCCGATGTGCATCGTGTCGTAGGCCTGCTGCGAGGTCTTGAAGGCGCCCACGCCCTCGTGTCCGTGCCAGTCGCCCTGGTGATAGATCGGGTTGGCCAGGCCGGTTGCCTCCTCCCGCTGCGCAATCCAGCGCTCCATCCGACCGCGGAGCAGATCGACCACGCCGGGCTCGCTCTCCGCCAGGTTGTTATTCTCGTCAGGGTCCTCCACGAGGTTGTAGAGCTCAACCTGGGGTTTGAAGTGGAAGTCCGGCTCCAGCGCCACAATCAGCTTCCATTCAGGCGTGCGCCAACCGTGCTTGCGCATCCAGGTGCACTCGGTGATGTAGAACTCGCTCCTGTGCGAGACCACCTCGTCGCGCGCCATTGGCATCAGGCTCTCGCCGTCGAAGTCAATGCCGGGATCCAACTCAAGTAGCTCCATCAGCGTCGGCACAAGATCGTATTGCTGGCAGAAACCACCCACGCGATTGCCCGCAGGGACCTTGCCCGGATAGCGGATGATCATCGGCACATGCAGCGTCACGTCATAGATGCCGTGGTGATCGAAGTAGCAGTCGTGGTCATAGAGCGTCTCGCCATGATCCGAGGTCACAATGACGATGGTCTCATCCAGTATGCCGCGCGCTTCCAGCGCCTTGAAGATGTTCTGGATTGCGGCATCCATATAGGCGATGGCGCCGTCGTACTGTGCGATCACGTACTCTTTATCGGAGATTCCGACCGGCATCCACTGCGCGAAGTAATCGCAGAAAGGCTTGAAGGCCATTACAGGATCCATCGATCGGTTTTCGGGGTCGCACTCATTGCCGTGGTAGAAGATCCGCTCAAAGGGGCCTGGTGGGAGGTAGGGGGAGTGCGGGTCCATATGGCGCAGGAAGAGCAGGAAGGGCTCATCGCCGTCCGCCAGCCGCTCAAGTTCGGGGACAGCGACCTCATTGAGATACTCAGCCTTGTGCGAACGACCGTCCTCGCCGGCGCCCCAGCCGCTGAACTGCAGGTAAGTGTCGAAGCCCCGGGAGGCAGGGTTTCCCTTGAAGCCGACACAGGTGCTGGTGTAGCCGAAGTCCCTGAGGATCTCGGGCAGCGTTCGCACCTCGGAACGCATCTCACCCTTGTGGCGCAGGGCGACGACCTGGGTATTGAAGACATCCGTGCCGGTGAGCATGTTGGCATAGCCGCTGGTCGTCGGGATGTGAGGGCTGTAGTACCGCTCGAAGAGCGTGCCCTCCTGGGCGAACCGGTCGATGTGCGGCGTCGTCAGCCGATCGTAACCGTAGCAGCTCATATGATCTGCGAGCAGCGAATCGATGCCTACAAGCACAATGCTGGGCAGCTTCTTCCTAGAAGTCATAGTCTCCTCCTGAATAGATATGGTATTTCTGCATCGCCCGGATCACAGCCCCAACGTTCTCAGGGGGTGTCCCGGGATAGGCCCCGAATATCAGCATCAGGCCGCCATCTGGAGAGCCCAGGCTGCGCACGCAATCTGCGATATGCCGGTCGATCTGCTCAGGCGTCCCAAATGCTGT
>JAGHDT010000184.1 GCA_021159805.1 Anaerolineae bacterium | reverse complement strand
GCATGGGAGATGAAATCCCCGTTTCAGGGGAGGGGCGGGCTCAGAAGCCCGTGGGTGAGGGCTCTGCTGGGCCATTCTCGAAGCAGGTTGATCCGCGTACCGACCCTACGCTTCAGCTCTCCTGGATTGTTTCCGCCTCTCTGTGCGCTATACTGACTTCGGTCATTCTTGACCGCGGTCGGTGTTAGCGCGTTTACGGATCGGCGGAAGTCTTGCGTTGAGGTGATCGGGGCGCCTTGTCATGATAAGTGATCCAAATGATGGCACGACACGGTGGGATCGCCGGCGTGCCCAGACCTACTGGCGCTTACTCGCTGCCGGTGACCAACTCTTCCGAACGCAGGGCTTGATGTGCTCCACGAGGGTGTGGTCGTGACTTGATCGTGGTGCAGGCCCTGTCGTCTTAACCGTCTATTGACAACCAGAAGGACGCATGGTACTGTTTTCGTTGGGCTAGAAGCCACATGTGCGGGGTTTTTTGCGTCGACCGTGCCCAATCACTATTGGAGGAGTGTGGATATGGCGAGTAGATCTCGAAATGAGCGGATGATCGACCGGCTGCGAGAGCTCCAAGCTAGCAGCCCTGACGTGGAAGCCGCGGCCATCATCAGTGTGGACGGTTTGCCCATCGCTGCCTCACTTCCTCACAGTATAGAAGAAGATCGGGTTGCTGCTATGTCGGCTGCGATGCTCTCATTGGGTGAGCGGATAGCCGGTGAACTGGGACGCGGTACGCTTGATGAGGTATACGTCAGAGGGGAAAAGGGCTTCGTGATTGTTCGCGCGGTGGGTGAAGAGGCGGTTCTCACGGTCCTCGCTCGTCAACAGGCCAAGCTCGGCCTGCTTTTCCTCGACATGCGACGTGCTGCTGACGAGTTCTCCGCAATCCTGTAAGTGAGTCGGGTCAGAAGGACGTCGACAGTGGCTGATGCGCTTGCACTTAGTGGCTACCTCTACCCTGACCGGTTCGGTCTTATGCCGTTCGACGCACTTGCGGAGATACCGGAGCGCAACGGTCTCAATGCCGTCTTCAATATGGCGGGCCTCTCGCAATTCATGAACAGCCTCCTCCTGATGTCCTCGACAAAGGCTTCGACACTATCTCGGCGCTGAATCGAGCACTCGCAGCAATGTACGCTCCGCGAGGCGGACGGGGACTGCAACTGCGTCTCGGGCGCGTACTCCTCACACAGGGCGCTGCTAACTACGGTGCCTTGGCGGGCGTCAGCGGTCTGGCGTTCAGGGTGCTGCCGCTGCAGGCCAAGCTCCAGGTTGGGTTGCCGGCTGTGGGGTGGTTCTTCGTCGACAGCACGATCGTTGGCTGTCTGGCTTGACCACTGAATACATTGTCCTGCAGGGCCGGAGTTGATCTCGGCCCTGTTCTGTCTAGTCGTGTCCGCTCGGTTGCAGAAACCTCGTTGCATGATACGATGGCGAGGTCCCGTAGATGGGCATTGGACTCTCCTGGGACGCTGCTGATTCTTGATCCTCTGATGGAGCGGATAATGCGACGACTCTGGCGTGACTGGATCTGTGCGGGGCTGTTGCTGATTCTCCCTCTTCTGCTGTTTGCTTCGGTTTCCATAGGGAACAAGACCCTGCTCCCTGCCGACGCGCTCTATCTCTTTGAGCCTTACCGCTCCGGTATGGATGTGGGGCCGGTCCAGAACCCGCTGCTTGCCGACCTCATTCTGGAGAATTACGCCTGGAAGCAGTTCCTGGTTGACGCGGTATCGTCACAGACATTGCCTCTGTGGGATCCCTATCTCTTCTCCGGACATACGTTCCTGGCCAATGGACAGCACTCGGCCCTCTACCCGCTGACGTGGATCTTCTTCCTGCTGCCGGCAGCTCGTGCTTTTGGTCTCTTCACCGTCCTGCAGTTGGGTATGGCCGGCATCTCGATGTATGTGCTCGCGCGGGTGATTCGCGCCAACCGGACGGGGGCTTTGGTCGCCGGGATCGTCTTTGAACTTAGCGGGTTCATGGTTGTATCGGTGGTCCACCCGATGATCATCGCGGGGGCTGCGTGGCTCCCGTTGATCCTGGCCTGCGTTGAGTGTGCCGTCGGGCGCCGCCGCTTCTGGATGCAGGAGCGGGCGATGCTGCCCTGGGCCCTTCTTGGCGCGACTGGACTGGGCTTGCAGACTCTGGCGGGCCACGCTGAGATCACCTACTTCGTCGTCTTGGTCACCGCCGGCTTCGCTGCGTGGCGTCTCCTCACTCAGCTTGTCACCCATCCGAAGGGGGCGTGGCGTACCGAGGTCTTGAGCCCGGCGGTGGGCGTTGTGCTGATTCTGGGCATCGGCCTCGGTCTGGGGGCCGTGCAGCTGCTTCCCTTCTATGAAACTGTGCGCGGAAGTTTTCGCCAGGGCGCGGTCACGCTGGCGGATGTGCTGGGGTGGGCTTATCCCAAGCGCCGGCTAATCACCTTCCTCGTGCCCAACTTCTTTGGCAACCCAACCCACACGACACTTGTCGATCTGTTCACCGGGGCACGCATCAGCGCAGTAGAGAACGCCTACGGCGAGGCGATCTCGTCGTTTGATTGGGGCATCAAGAACTACGTGGAGGGCGGCGCCTATCTGGGCATTCTGTCGCTGCTGTTGTCGCTGATCGCCGTCGTGCGGCCACCGGCGCTGGTGACGTCGCTGCTGGTGTCTGAGAATTCCGGCATCCGGCGGTTCTTGAGCGGGGTCGGTCGTTGGCTGCGGCAGCCGTACGTGCCTTTCTTTGCTGTGCTGTCGGCTTTCTCGCTGGGCTGCATTTTCGGTACACCGATCTACGGTCTGATCTATGCGTTGCCCTTTTTCGATCAGTCGCACTCGCCGTTCCGCTGGGTCTTTCCACTGACCATCGCTGTCTCAGCCCTAGCGGGTCTGGGGGTGACGTCAGTGGCCGAGTATCGTAAGGCTCACGGTCCATTGGCCGCCGGTGGCGCCGGCACAGTCTCAAAGCCTTCATCACGGCGCTCGCGGATCCTGACACTGGTTCTGTGGGGCGCTGCACCCAATTCTATCACTGTCACCGCAGCTGTGGCGATTTGGGGGGCGCTGCTGGGGGCGTTCGGTGTCCTGGGAAGCTGGCTGGCCTATGATCGCATCGCGCCGCTGGTCGAGCGCGCGTTCTGGTCGCTGGCCAAGGCCGCCTACGCCTTCCCCGATGCGCCCGCCTTCTACTCCTATCTCGTGCGGGAGGTCCTGGTTTTCCTGGCGTGTCTGCTGATGGCGGGCATCGTGTTGCGGGTCTCCAGATGCCCGATCTGGCTGCCCCGGCGTCTGGGCCGGCTGCCGGCCTGGGAAGCCCTGGCTGTGGTGGTCGTCATCGTGGATTTGGTGGCCTTCGGTGCCGGGTTTAATCCAGCGGTCGATCCGGCATTGCTACGCTATGAGCCGCCTGTGGTGGCATTCCTGAAGCAGGATACTGGGCTCTGGCGATTCTCAACGTTCGATCCTGAGGGCCGGAATACCTTCAATATGAATACCGGCATGTTCTACCGGTTTCAGGATGTTCGGGGGTATGACAGCCTCTTCTCAGCACAGTACGCGCGGTATATGGGCTGGATTGAGCCACAGGACCACCTGCAGTTCAACCGTATCGCTCCTTTCCGGCAGTTCTCCAGCCTGGACAGTCCTCTTACCGATATGCTCAACGTGAAGTATATCGTGAGCGAGGTGGAGATCCCGCTCCCGAAATACCGCCAGCTCTACCAGGACGATGCGGTGCGTGTTTACGAGAACCTGGGTGTGGCTCCGCGCGCCTTCACGCTGCCGGCGACGGCAACGGTGGAGGTGCCGGACGTGGAGGCTGTCGGGCCGGCGTTGTTGACCTATGATCCACGCTTCTACGTGGTGTTGGAGGCCGCGGCTGAGGGGTGGATCGGTCCACGGTCCGGCGCCTCGGACACAGGGGCTGATCCTGAGGTGGGCACGCCGGTGGTTCAGGCGATCCCATCATACAGCGCGAATGAGGTACGGGTTGAGGCCGTGGTTGAGGAACCTTCCTGGTTGGTGCTGACCGATGCCTTCGCTCCTGGCTGGAAGGCCTTCGTGCGCCCGCTGGGAGCTGGGGACGATCAGGAGACCGAGGTCTCGATCGCCCGGGTCGCGGGTAACTTTCGGGGGGTGTGGCTGGACGAGAGCGCCGTCGTGCGGTTCAAGTACAGCCCTGATAGCGTGAAGATTGGAGCTTTCCTCTCTTTTCTCAGCGGGATGGTGGTCGTCTTTCTGGCGGGGGTGTGGGCCTGGCGGCTGATCTATCGCGATCAAGACGGCAGCAGCACCGTGCAACGGCTGGCCAAAAACAGCATCGTACCGATTGTGCTGAGCATCTTCAACCGGGGTGTGGACTTCGCGTTTGCAGCGTTGATGCTGCGTATCCTCGGACCTGCCAACGCCGGAGACTACTATTACGCCATCAACGTTTTTCTCTGGTTCGACATTCTCACCAACTTCGGGCTAAACACCTACCTGACCCGTGAAGTTGCGCGGCACCGGCAGGATGCTCGACGCTATCTGATCAACACGTCCTTCATTCGCCTGGCGCTGAGTCTGGTGGCGATACCGCTGCTGCTTGGTGTCATTGGCGTGCGGCAGACGGTGATCGCGGGCCTCACGTCACCCGCCTCACGACAGGCCATCGTGGCCATACTTTTGCTCTATGCCGGGTCCGTGCCTTACTCTATCGCCACAGGCTTGACAGCGCTGTTCTATGCGTATGAAAAGGCGGAGTACCCGGCGGCTATTACCAGCGTCAGCGCGCTCGTTAAGGTGACACTTCAGACGTTGATCCTGATTGCGGGGTGGGGTATCGTCGGTCTCGCCGGCTCAACGATTGTGATCAACTTCGTCACATTGGCCATCCTGGCTACGCTGGTGTGGCGCCTCTTCCCTGCTGTGCGCAGATCGCGCGGGGGAGATGGCGTGGGGCGGTTCCGGCTGGGCCGGCCTTCGGAGCGGACCCTGCGCCGGGAGATGGTTCGCGAATCGTGGCCGCTGATGGTCAACCATCTTCTCTCGATGCTCTT
>JAGHDT010000409.1 GCA_021159805.1 Anaerolineae bacterium | reverse complement strand
TGTCGGCCAGGTCGACGGCTTTGGCGGCAGGGACCTGGTGATCGATATCCATGAACGTGGCGCCGGTGCTGATGATGTCATCCATAATGGGCGTGACATCGCCACAGACGTGCAGACCCACATGCTGCCATCCAGCCTGGCGGAGACCCTGGATCAGCGCGCAGTGCTCGCGATGTACCAGCCGGCGGTAGTGCTTGGGCGAGATGAAGTTGGGGGAGCAGGTTGCTTCTCCAAGGATGAGTCCGTGTGCGCCGCTGTCCAGCAGCCACTTGCCCAGCTGCAGGGCCACGTCTGTGGTGAACTGAAGGACTTGAGCGACGGCCTCAGGCGCCGTGATCATCGCCAGCAGCAGCGACTCCACACCGCAGAGCTGGGATGCCGTCAGCAGCGGGCCGCGCAGCATAGCCAGCACGAACGCTTCATCGCCGGTGGCCTCTCGAGTGCGCGTGACAGCCTCGAAATAGAGCGGCATCCTGCCGCCCTCGGCGGGTGGGTGATGGGCAGCATGGTCTCGCAGGGCCTCCAGCGCGCGCAGATCGGTCAGCTCCGGCAGCAGGTATTGGCGCAGGATGGGAGCGGCGTTGAGCGGTTGCTCCACCGTGGCCCCGAGCGCCTCCGCCTCGCCGGTGACTCCGAGGGACAGTTGCACGCCATCATAGCCGAAGGTGCGGAAACCGCTGACGATGACATCGGCCATCGTCTCTGCTGACTTGAAAAAGCTGCCCATCGGCACGCCGAATATGGGCGGCAGCCCGCTGTGCAAGATAGGCATCGTGGGCAGCCGGTCAACCGGCCGCCCTCTCAATGCCGCGTCGATACGTTCTCGGCCTGTCATCAGAGTAACGTTGTCACGTTCAAACGTCTGAACGTTGGAACGCTATTCTACGCCCATTGCGCGGAGATTGTTATAGCTGATCTTGAGGCTCTCGAAAGGGTCGCGGAGACAACGGTCCTGCTCGATGGCGTACCACTCGACGCCGGCTTCTTCGCAGGCCTCGATGATACCGGGCCAGTTCAGATTGCCCTCGCCGATCTCGGCCATCGTCTGTTGGCCCTCGACTATGACCATATCTTTGAAGTGAATGACAGGCATGCGCCCGGTCATCTTCTTGATCCAAGCGATGGAATCGCCGCCGCCGTGTTGTACCCAATAGGTGTCAATCTCGGCCTGCAGGTAGCGGGGATCGCTCTCTTCGTAGATAACGTCCAGGCCGGTCCGATCTCCGAAGCGCACGAACTCGAAGCTGTGGTTGTGGTAGCTGAAGGTCAGATCTGCACCGGCCAACTTCTTGCCGATCTCGGTGGCGTCCTTAGCGAACCGCTTGAAGCTCTCCAGACCCCCCTCGCGATAGAGGACGGGCATACTGCCGACGGCGACGTTGGGGCAGTTCCACAGCTTGTGCTGGGCGATGGCCGTTTCGGTGTCATTCTGGAGATAATCAAAGCCGACGTGTGTGATACAGATAGTCAGGCCAAACTCGTCGGTGATGGCCTTGACCTGCTCATGAGGAATTGGGCCGATGCCTGAGACCTGCACGGCGGTATAGCCGATGTCGGCGATTTTCTTGATGCTGGCTCTGAAATCCTCGGTCGTCCTCGTGTAGTCACGAACCGTGTACAGCTGTGCTGCCAGTTTGGGGTGGGACATCGTCTTCGCTCCTTGATATGGATCTGGGTATACAGAATGGAAGAATGCATGAATCAGCGAATGACAGTGGCCAAGAATCCGGGATTCGCTGATTCTCCATTCTCGCATTCTGTGATTAGCTTCTTGAGGACTTCCGCATCCGCCAGGAACTGCTCGGGGGTGTCGTTGGCCACAAACTCGATCATGGCGACGTGATCGCCGGGCGCAGTGGCGGCGGTGGCCAGCCAGCGAGACCAAGGGCCCATCATCGCTGATAAGGGCGCGCGCGCGGGGCCTCTGGCCCCGTTGTCTTGCTGTCGGTGAGAGTGGCCCTGCTGAGGGCGCCAGCTCTGGATATGGATGTGGCTGAGCCGGGGCAAGATACCGGTCAGGCCGGCCAGGTTCTCTTCGATGGTGGCGTGTCCGCGAGGTTGCCAGTAGGTCGTGACTGCATCGTGGTTGACCGCCCTGAGCAGTCTTACGGCAGCTTCATCGGTGTCGGTGAGGGTGTTGGCGTGGTATTCGTAGGCGATGCTCAGTCCGGCGCTGGCAGCCAGATCGGCACAATTGACCGAGTCCTCAATGACACGGTCCCAGTAAGCTTCGCCGGCGGTGGCGGTACCCTGTTTGCCTGCCCAGACGCGGATGATCGGCGCCCCCAGCGCGATCGCGGTTTCGACGACGGTCTCGAATGGAACGGGTTCGCCGTGTCCGACGCGATAGTACGAGCCGTATGAGGGTAGCGTCAGCCCCGCGTCCTCCGCCATCTGCCGTACGGTACGGGCGGTTTCAATCTCCCCGTGGGGTACATGACCATCGCCGCCCCACTCAATGGCGTCCAAACCGGCCTCTGCCACGAGATCGACGATGGCACGCGGCGTGAGCTTGCGGAAGGTGACAGAAACCAAACCTGTTTGGATCATGGATGCTCCCTTTGAGTGAGTCACTCTCCAGCTATCTTAGCGCAATCCGCGGGAAATGCACAATGATGCGCCGGGCGTAGGGTGCGCGCCAGAATGGGGGCAGGTTGATGCGGCAAGAACTGCCGCTGCGGGAAGTGGTATCGGACCCGGGACGCTGCAAAATGGGTTTGTTTCGTAGTATTCCCTTCCTCCGTTTGGCTCGTCTGGGTTCACTGCGCCGGGGACGTCGATTTGAAGGGTACAACGAAGCTGCGGCCCCGGCTGCGTGGCAAGCGCTTCGGCCACGTGAGAGGGCGATTGACTCTAAGTTGTTTGTTGATTACTCGCCTGGGTTCGTCCACGCGTGGGCTTCTGGGAGTAGGTCTTTTGTTCTATTAACCAGGAGACGGGGGGGTAATCAAGGAGGGATAGGTACCAGGCTGCGTTGTAGTTCGGGGGCGAGTTTCTGAGATAGAAGCTGCGGTCATATCAGCGGGCTGTACGTTGCTCTTCCCGCGGCGTGCCCGACTTGGGCACGCGCCTGCCTTTCCGGATAGAGATGTCTCAGCGAACCCTCGCAGGCTTTCGGAAAAGTCGAGAAACCGGGTCTTCTGGGTCCGAAAAGTGGCCGTGTTGCTGTATAGCAGCCTCATAAATGACCAAAGACCGGGTTTCTGAAGCGGGCAGGCGGTTTCTCCGGCAGCCTGCTAGGGTTCGCGAACTCCTGGGAATTGTGACGTCCTTTCTGCGCAGACAGAGGGGCGGTCGACAAGGGGGCAACCCGAAGAAGACGATCCAGCGGATCGTCTGTACGAAATGGCTTCTGTGCGTGGAGACCGGTGTGATGGAGAAGGTTGGAGCCCGAAGAAGACGTGGCACCGCCACGTCTCTACGAAATGGCTGCCTCGATCAGCGGCAGCAAGATCCGATGGGTCTGGGCAGCAGGAAGG
>JAGHDT010000298.1 GCA_021159805.1 Anaerolineae bacterium | reverse complement strand
GGTCAGGGCTCTGTGGGTCATTTTCGAAGTAGACCCCATGTGCATCAGCACACCACGCAAGCATGAAAATGTGACGCAAAGAAGGCCCTAAAGCCTGCAGCCAAGCCTTTAGGCCCGGGAGCGGTAGCTATTTTCGAAGTAGCGGCTGTGGCAAAGTCAAACCTGGACCCGGCTAATCAGCAACTCGCCCACCCACGGACCCTGCGGCAGCTGGATCTCCAGCGTGCTCGGGTAGCGCTCCACCGCAGGCACGACCTTGCCCTGCCAGGTCACAGTGTACGCCCCAGGCGCCAGTGCCGCGATGACTGCCGGCGCGTGGTGGGCTGCACCGGTATGGCGCAGGCGTGCCGCAAGGCCTGCCGCATCCGCCGCCACATCAAGGGCCTCAATCCACGTATCGAAGCCCACGGTCAATCGACCGGCCCGGTGATAGGCACCAAACCAGTTGAGCACCGGTGCTGAGAGGCCGCCGAAGTGGTGCCAGCCTGCCCCACGTCCGGTGCGCACGATAAAGTGCTCCAGGCAGTTATACGAGCGCGACACCTCGGTCTGCCAGACATCCAACGCTGTTGACGCAATGCGGTGCGCGGCCTCCATCTGCCCCAAGTCCAACATCGCCTTCCAGAAGAACCACTGATGAGGCATCCACACACCACCGTTCCAGTAGCCATCGTCCCTGAAATAGGGCGCTGATTGGTCCACCGTGGAGAGCCCACACCGGGACCACATCCTTTCTGGCGACATCAGGGCATCGACCAGGCGCGCCTCTTGTGCTGCCGTGCAAACGCCCGCCACGAGCGGGGATGCGCCATCCATGCCCATGTTGAAGTTCATCCCGCTCTCGTGACGCAGCACCCCGTTGGGCATCCCCTGATCGTCGTGCGTCACATAGCTGAAATAGCCGGCATCCTCGTCCCAAGAATAGGTTTGGAGGGCGTCAGAGAGCAACTCGATATCGCGATCGAACTCATCCGTTGGCTCGCCCAGGGTCAGCGCCATGTTGCGTACGATCTTCGCGATGCGGATCACCTGCGACGTGCTGATGACGGGTGTCACCGATGCCCGCAGCCCGTTGAGGTGTACGTGGACCTGGGGAGGATAGTCATCCCATCCTCCGGAGTTGTAGAAGTAGTCCCACGTCCGGATAAGGTTCGAGCCAAGGTCGCGCGTGGTCGAGCTGCCCAACTGACCACCCAAGAACCGGTAGTACTGCAGCAATCGCGGATAGGCATACCTCAGCAGCGGCATCGACTGTGTTTGGTCCCAGAGCGCCTGAAAGACGTAGAACTGCGTGGGCACCAGGCTGCCGTGATGGATAAAGGCAGCATCTTCCGTGCCGGGCTCGGTGAGATACGCGTTCAGATTGTCCAGCGCCCTATCGGCGTCCAGCTCGGACAATCCCAGACCGATGAAGCCGGAATCCCAGGTATACAGACTGTCCCACCAACGCCCTGGTGTGGAATGACGTATCCACGTACCACGTGTGCGAACAGGATAGACCACGTTGGTGAGCAGCGTCGCAGCCATCCGCTCCTGGCTGAACCGGTAGACCTCGCCTGACGGCTTCACACCGGCAAAGAGAGCCGCCGCGTGGCTCCGCGCTGCAGCATGAGCCTCAATCCACGCTGAGTCACCAGGGTCGAAGGTCGCCAGACGTGCCTGAACAGCCACCGTGTCCCCACAACAGACCAGGCCCACCATCACCCGATCGCTGTGAGGCTCGAGGAAGATCGGCCGCTGGAAGACATTTGTGTAGTGCCCATCGCCCGGGCCGGCCAACGTGCGCCTCACGTGCTCGTGCGCAGTGATCTGGAGCGTTGTGTCCAGATCATCACAGAAGAAGCTGCGAACCACAGAGGGGACTCCCTCTCCCTCCTGCACTCCCCAAGCCAACCCGTACGTCGCGACCACATGGTCATACTTCAGCACCAAGGTATCAGCTCGCGGCGCTTCCAATCGTCGCGGTTCGTAGTTCCACGGGGCCGACTCAAACCGCAAACCATCCAGGGTCGCTGCAGGTACAAGCGCGAACCCATCGATCTCGATGGGCGTTCCCTCCTCCGCAGGAGCCAAAGTGACGATGACTTCGTCCTGCAGGGTTCGTCGGAGCGGTATCTCTCGGATAGCTACCTCCCCAGTGCCCCGGAGACGCACACCCCGTCGCAGCAGGCCTGGGATATCCAGTCTCATCTCGGTGCCAGCGTCCAGCCGGTATCGCAGCACCAGAACCGCGTTGGGCAGGGACCTCGGCACCTGGACGCGATAAGTTGCAGCATCACCGGCGCTCAATCCGAACCCCTGTCCCAGGCCGAACCCACCCACGAACCCGTGGACGCGTACCTCGCCACGCGTTAGGCCATCGTAGCTCTAGTTGGCCCGGTGTCCTTCGTGGCCCAGGGACAGCGCCGCGCAGTCCAGCGCTTCTACCCATATGCCGGCATCCGGGAGCTGAGAACGGGCGACCTGCAGGGGTCCGCTCCCCCGCCCTCCAAGTGCAGGAACATGCAGGGATGCCATCCAGTGTAGCGCCAAGTTCTGGGGGTCATCCGTCGCATTGACACAGTGGGCCCAGATCAGCACGCCCTCATCATCCAGCCGGCAGGTGTCGACATCTGCGTAGAGGTGATCTTTCCAGATCACCTCATAGCGATGCCGCACAAAGGAAAGATCCGGCGCAGCCTCCCACGGGTGGTAGCCTGATTCCCACAACACATTCGGCGGGCGCACGCTGCGCCGATAGAGGCCGGGAAACACGCTCACATCAAAGCGCAATCCGGCTTCCACATCGGGGATATGACTGATCCCCATATAGCGTTTGGTATAGGTGCCCCAGGAAGGGAGCCGTAGATCGTGCGATCCGCGAAGCAGGTCGAAAGCCTCATCGAATGCCATATGAGTCTCTCCTCATCACCAAAGACCTCTCGATAGAGAACTGTCAATCTCGACGAGCGAAGTAGTGAGCCCAATGATTGCGAGGGCCCCCGTAGCTCTCTTCAGCCCCAAGCAACTGCATCCCAGCGTCCTCAATCAGTGCGCCGAACTCTGCTGGCGCATAGCGCGAGAAAAAGCGCGCCACAGGCTGACCATAGGAGACAGCCTCCCAGGTTTCCCCCGCACCGACCTGAATCGAGACGAAGAATACGCCACCGGGCCTCAAGATACGCCGGACACCGGCGAGGGCGCCCGGCACCACGGCCTTCGGCAAGTGCAGCATAGCAGCG
>JAGHDT010000549.1 GCA_021159805.1 Anaerolineae bacterium | reverse complement strand
GCCCTGCTGCGCGAGACAGAGTACCATGGCGCCTTCGGCCTGGTGATGTTCGGGATCGCCGCCATTGACACGGCGCTATGGGATTGCCAGGCCAAGGCCCTCGGCGTGCCCTGCTGGCAGCTCTGGGGCGGCGTGCATGGGCATATCCGCGCCCATGCCATGGTCGGCTGGCTTAACTACGGCATCGGCCAAATCACAGAGATCTGCGCCCAGGCCGTCGATCAGGGCTTCGGCGGCGTGAAGATGAAGGTGGGCGCCCCCACGCTCAAGGAGGACATCGCCAGGGTGGAGGCCGTACGCGCAGCAGTCGGCGACGATGTTGACCTCATGGTGGATGCCAACCAATCGCTGAGCACCGCCGAGGCCGTCCGGCGCGGGCGTGCCTTCCAGGAACTCGGCTGCCTCTGGTGGGAAGAGCCCATCCCTGCCGATGACATCGACGGCTACGCAGTGCTGGTCCAGGCCCTTGACTTGCCAATTGCCACCGGCGAGAACCTCTATGCCCCGGCTGACTTCGCCCGCTTCCTCCGCAGGGATGCCGTGGACATCATCCAGCCCGACCTACGCCGTGCCGGAGGTCCGACGGCGATGCTGCAGATCGGCACGATGTCCGACGCCTTCCACCGCAGCTATGCCTCCCACGGCGGCGGCCCCGTCCAGCTCAACGTGATGGCCTGTCTACCCAACGCGATCTACCTCGAGACCGGGCTGATTGGCCCTAACTCGCCCTTCAAGCTGGAGGATGGCTGTGCCCCTGTGCCGCAAGGGCCCGGCTTCTCGTGGGCATAACCTGACGGGAAAGGGATAAGGGATACGGAGCAAGACACCAAGGACCTGAAAGTAACTTCCTTGGTGCCTTGCTTCGAGAATAACCCACTGCGGTGCGCTCTGCGGGACCAAAGCCTGCGGAAAGGCTTTGGTCCCTTCTGCACGCTGCATTTCCGTCCCGCATAATATGCGCAAGCGATCATACGGTCTATCCCATATTTCCCCTTAGCGCCCTATCCCGTATCCCCTGGTGCCCTATCCATACAACACACACCGGACCCAATGATCCATCTCCGGTGCACACCAGGGCGGCTCGGCGCGATCGCAGACGCCCGGGCGCATCCTTGCGCACCGGGGATGGAATGGACACCCGCGGGGAATCGCGTAGGCGTTCGGGACCATGCCTTTGATCGACGCCAAACGCCGGCCCTGTTGCCTCGCTCCTAATCTCGGGACTGACTTGAGCAGCGCCTCGGTGTAAGGATGAAGGGGATTGTGGAAAATGTCATCCACCTTGGCATCCTCCACGACCTTACCCAGGTACATCACGACAACGCGCTTCGTCATCTGCGCGATGACACCCAGATTGTGCGTGATAAATACAATCGCCATGCCATAGCGGTGCTGCAAGGTGCGCATCAGCTGCAGAATCTGCGCCTCCGTCGTCACATCCAGTGCCGTGGTCGGCTCATCTGCAATGAGGATATCGGGATAGCTGGCGAGCGCCATCGCGATCATCACACGTTGGCACATGCCGCCGCTCAACTGGTGTGGATAGCGCTGCACAATCCGCGCTGGCTCCGGCATACCGACGCGATCGAGCATCTCGATCGTCCGGGCCATAGCCTCGTCCTTGGAGATCAGACGATGCAGGAGGATCGCCTCTGCAATCTGATCTCCCACCGTGTGCACAGGGCTGAGGGAGGATAACGGCTCCTGAAAGACCATAGAGATCTCCAAGCCACGGATCGAGCGCATCTCCGCACCGCGGGGATCCAGCGTGGTGAGATCAACGGACTCGCGGCTATCGCCCAAGATCCGGTGATAACGGATGCTGCCCCCGACAATGCGACCCGGCGCGGGCACCATCCGCATAATGGACCGTGCCAGCACCGACTTGCCGCAGCCGCTCTCTCCTACAATCCCCAATGTCTCGCCGGTGAAGAGACGCAAACTGACGCCGTTGAGCGCGTGCACGATCCCTTCGTCGAGAAAGAAGTGGGTCGCTAGATCCTCAACTTCCAGCAGTAGTGGCCTGGTTTCGATCATCAGTTTCAGCGTGTGGCTGCCCCTCACGTCGGGTGCGTTTCAGATATCTGGCGACCTGGCGAAACTGCCCCTTTCCCCCCCCGGGAGGGAGCAGAGCAGAGGCTTCACCGCTACGCTGGATCAGCGCCTAGTCGATCATCAGTTCGCCGCCCACCACCTTGGGCGTGCCTTGGAGGCCCACACCATCCACCGTGACCACCCCTTGGTCCCAGACCACCACACCGGTCTCGATACCCTCGATGACAACCTGGCCCTCGGGCACCGTGAGCGTCAACGGCGCCGGCTGGAGACCGTGGTAGGCGGCGACATATCGCCCGGTCTCGGGACAACTATAGAGCCACCCAGCAGCCTTGCCGCACGTAAGGACAGCCCCGCTCAGCTCGATATGGCCGCTGCGCGTCTCCTGCGCGATCGGGGAGTCCAGCATCGGCCAGTCAAGCTCGCCATCCTGCGTCCAACGTCGCTTGAGCTCCCAGGCCATCAGATCGACCTCGATACCCACCCTCTCGCCATCGCGTTCGTAGGAGATCGTCCACAGACGTTCCCCTTCACCTGCGTACGTAAAGGGCGCCTCTGTCTCATCCGTGAGCGTTCCCTTGGCCACGACCTCGCCAAAGGCACGGCCGTCGGCGTACTCCTTCCGCTCCGCCACCTCCAGATAGATACCGCACTGCGGTCGGCCGTGGAAGAAAGCCCCAGGCCACCCCAGGTCCCAGAAGGCCTTCGCCGGACCACGGTAGTTGTAGAGCTCCAGAACTAGATCGCCCTGGACGTCGACCAGGCGAATCGGCGCCTCCCGGCCCAGATCGGTACGCGTAAGCGGGCGCACAGCAAACAGCGCGTCCCCGCTACCAATCACTACAACCTCACCGGGCGGCACCTCGGCCGGCAGCGACTCGATCCGGCGATCCCCTACCCAGATCTCATCCACATACCTGCGCTGCGTCCAGATGTAGGCCGCCTTGGCACTGTGAATATTGCCGGTGCGCCCAATGGCGTACAAGCCGATGGCACGTGCCCCCTGCTGGACGCCAAAGAACTCTCCCTCCTCACTCAGATTGCGGGATTTAGTGCGGTCGGTGGCGTGGTAGAAGTCGCCCAGCCACTTGTCGTTCAGCAGATAGCGTGTGTAGAAGACGCCCGGGCGATCCTGGCCGGGGCGAGTATGATGGCACATCATCACATCCGACTGAGGGCCGGCCTGCGTGACCGAGACGCCCAGCGCAAACGAGGGGCTGTGATAGGTGGTGATGCTGAGATTGCGTTCCACCATCGCCGTCTCGGTTATCTGGAAGGCTTTGGGAGCGTGATCCAGTACATCGGCCACCCACGCCGGCAGCGTGCCGTCCACAATCCAGCGACGCATGTTTTCGACCTCGGCCTCCGTCTCACAAACCACGCTGGGATGGTAGGCGCGGCTGTGCGGCCCAGCCCAGCGGCCGGTGCCGGCGTGAATATGCAGCGCTGCGCTGAGGCTGACGCGCGCCAGCGCGGTCCGTGCCCGAGTACGCGTGTCGGCGTCGCCAACCAAGGTCGCCAACTGCCCCAGTGCACGGATCGTGACCACAGAGTAGGTGGGGCTGTTGTACTCGAACGGGATGCCGTACTGGTCGGTAAACGCCATCCACGCGACCATTTTCCGGTAGCCGCGCGCCGCGATGGCAGGTTCCCCCAGCAACTCCCCACCCAGACAGCTGTTCAGGATATCCAGCAGCGTGATATTGGTGTAGACCACCAGCACGTCGAGGCGGCGGATCTCATCCAGCCCGAGACGGATGGCATCCAAAACCCGCGTCTGCATCTCGGGGCTGAGCCGGTCCGCGTGCTGAAGCATCATAGGAATGAGGTGCTCGAGGTTGAACTCTACAGCATTCAGATCCTGGACGAAGTCATCCTCCAGCATCCAGAAGAAATTCCCGTAACGCGGGTCATCCTCGTGAAGCTCCTGACAGCTCAGAACCACGTTGAGCACCTTCTCAGCCAGCTCAAGATCCGTCGGTGCAGCGTTGGCCACCAACTGCTTGGCAAGCGCCGCTCCCCGTCGCGATTCGTGGAAGACGCCGTTTTCGGTCACCTTGGCGACCATAAACGTATCCGGGTTGTACTTCTCGGGCAGCGGCAACGGTTCAATCATACTGCGCTCTCCCACTCCTGATGATGAACTCATCTCACAGGCACTCAGTTACTGGATACTTCCCAAAACCGCTGTGTACTCCGTCATTCCTCGACTTCGCCCTCCGCTGCGCTTCGGGCTACGCTCGGAATCTTGCACGCCCAACAGCTTGAGATTTCTTGACTCCGAAGACTTCGCTCGAAATGACGGTAGCCAAGGGCGCATCGAAAAAGCTTGCCGCTCAAGGAAGTGTTCAGTGGCTAGATCTGCCATCTAGGATTTGCTATCTGTCATTTGCCTCACAGATCCCAATTATCGGGCCAGCCATAGTGATCGTGAATATCCTCGATGTAAGCCATCGGCTCATTGGGTTCGATATCGACCAACGCCTCCAACATCTCCATGGCCTGATCAAAGCTGCGTGTCTGGTGGCTCTCCAAAACGCCGTAGAGCATCATGGACTTGTCGCCACTCAACAGCGCCTCCAGCGTCTGCTCCATCCGCAGCCAACTAGGATAGATGCACTCCAGCAGGATCTTGTTCGGCAGCGGCTCCACGCGGAGTGGCTGAATGCCCACCTGGTTGACGAGGGCTGGTACTTCTACAGCCACGTCGTCAGGCACGCCAGCCAACGCACCATTGTTCATCACGTTGACCTGGGCGCGGTACTCGTTGTTGTTGACCAACGCGTCGATGATGGGAATGTGCTGCTCCCGGGTCTTCTGGTCGCCGAACAGGGTCACAGGCCGCACATCGACATCGTAGGCGGCGGCTTTCATCTTAGCGTACTTCTCTTCCTTGCCCTTCAGAATACGATCGCGGCCCTCGGGCGTATCCCCACCACCGCCGGCACCATACCAACGCGCGCGCGTCTCCAGATCCGTGTGGAACCACCAACCACCGCTGCGTGGCGTATCACCGATGGGAAAGAGGCCGTAGAGCTTGTATTGCATGATCGCCGAGGGCGACAACTGGGCTGAAATGCCCGACGTTTTGTGATCCTCCCAATACTGCTGGATGTTCTCCTCAATCCAGCGGTCAAGCACCGGATACGCATCCTGCCCCTCATAGAAAAAGTGCGTCAACCAGATGTTGTGGTTCAAACCCGGCGCCTGCCAGGTCACCTTGTCAGGATCGAGGCCGATTGTCTTCGCCACGTGATGGTAGCCGTAGTGACCGTGGCACAGCCCGCATACCTTCACCTCCGTCTCGCGCCCCATCAGCGTCGTGCCGGAGAAAACGGGGTTGCCCGCCTGCAAGATCCAGGCCTCCGGGCAGATCCTCTCCACATCCTTGGCGACGTCGAGCATCAGCTGCAGGTTGTGATACTCGGGCATACCGGTATGGCCATAGAAGTAGCCGTGCTCCGCCGCCATCTCACGTCGGCGCTTCATGAAGTACTCGTTGTGCGTGATGGTAGCCGTGTTGATCACAAAATCAGCATCCTGCAACGACTCGGCGCGATCCAGTGTACTCGTAAACCGCAGATCCGAGCCCAAATCCTCGGCGTAGCGCTGTGCCAGCCGGGTGATCACGTCGAGGCGCTCCTCGTTGATATCCATGAAACACACTTCACTGCCCTTGAGATCCCCGGTCAAGCAGAGATCCTTGACCAACCCCAGGGAAAAGACCACACTACCGGCACCGATGATCGTGACTTTGACTGCTGACATAGGATTTTGCCTCCTCGAACTGAGTGGATAGAAACCGTCCGATAGTCTGACTACGACCCTGCCACTAGAACTCAATCTCCAGCGTCTCTCCTTGGCGCTGGATTGTGAAGTGCATTGGACTTGCCGGCCTTGGTAGGTTTACCGGCCTTGGTAGGCTTGCCGACAGCGCCCGTGCGAAAGGAACATGGCAATAGGGATTGTCAAAGCGCGGAGTGTTGTGGAGCGAGATCTGCTGCTCCGTGACGACCAGGGGGCCGTCCCAGCTGAACCGAACCGGGCCCAGTGACGGTGATGTGTAACGAACCTCCAGGTCTTCATGCTCCAGAGGGCTGCCGGTGACCGCTTTGACAAAGGCATCAAAGCCATCCCAATCAGCCTGTCGCCCCATCTCACAGAG
>JAGHDT010000176.1 GCA_021159805.1 Anaerolineae bacterium | reverse complement strand
GGTGAAGGGCTTTGGGCCGGCAGAGGATGCTTTTCGGGGCCGTGCCTCTGGTTCCCTCTCCCATTCCGTCCGCGGAGTATGGGAGATGAAATACCCGTTTCAGGGGAGGGTGACGCGCTGTCCAGCGCGCGCGGTCAGGGCTCTGCGGGCTGATTTCGAAGTAGGCCCCATGTGCTTCTGCACACCACGCAAGCATGAAAATGCAGCGCGAGGAACGGCCCAAAGCCGCGATCGAGACTATGGTGAAGGGCTTTGGGCCGGCAGAGGATGCTTTTCGGGGCCGTGCCTCTGGTTCCCTCTCCCATTCCGTCCGCGGAGTATGGGAGAGGGTTAGGGTGAGGGCTCTGCGAGGTCTATTTTCGAAGTAGACGTCATGTGCTTCTGCACACCACGCAAGCATGAAAATGCGGCGCGAGGAGCAGAGCGGGCGAGATGCCGGGCATCAGAATGCCTTCGGTCCACAGAGGGACACCGATGCCAACGGATAGCGCAGGTGGTTATTCTCGAAGCAGACACCATGTCCGCCAGTGGACACTACGCAAGCATGAAAATGGGACGCAAGGAAGGCCCTAAAGCCTGCAGCCAAGCCTTTAGGCCCGGGAGCGGAAGCTGTTTTCGAAGTAGACGTTATGTGCATCAGCACACCACGCAAGCATGATAATGAGACGTGAAGAAGGGCCCAAAGCTTGGGGAAAGCCTTTGGGCCCGCAGAGCGGATCGGAGCACTCTCAGCATCCTCTAAGCGTATTCTCAGGTTGGCTGTGTATACTTAGGATGTTCCAGGAACAGAACTGAAGTGACTGTGTTTCTCTATTCATTCACAAGGGAGGTGAAGTGACACGAGATCTCTAATACAGTTTCCAGATGAGACAGACTGACCAGCCGAGGTGCAAACCTCGGCTGGTCTATCCAAAACCTTAATGCATAGCTTCCAGGTAGGAGGGAAACGGTGTTGCGATTGAATAGTAAGAAGGGGTTTGTAGCGATGGCGGGGGTCGCCCTGACTCTGGCGTTGGTGGGTGCAGGCGTCTTTGGCGCTGTGGGTGTTGTGAGCGCTGCCAAGGTCACAACAGCTGATCTGGAGACAATGATCCAGGCTTCGGCCAGCCCCGGGCTGTTGGATGACGGATATCTCAGCTATGGGGATGGATGGGGACTCCCGGGTGCGCGTGGAACCATTGACTATCACGCCTTGCTGGCAGAGGCACTGGGGATCTCGACTGACGATCTCGACGCCGCCCACGACACGGCGCGAACAGCTGCTACGGAGCAGGCTGTCAAGGAAGGGCTGATCACGCGAGAGCGGGCCGACCAAATGCTGGTCTGGGGTGACCGGGGAATGTTTGGCCTCAGATTCAGGGGCATGGCGCGTATGCCCAGAGGTGTCGACACCGCTGTCATCGACGAGCATGCGCTCTTGGCGGATGCTCTGGGCATCACGCCTGAAGAATTGACCGCCGCGCGCGAGCAGGCGAACGAAGCTGCTGTGGCACAGGCTGTCGAAGAAGGCATCATCACGCAGGAGCAGGCTGCCGCGATGCAGAGCCGCAAGGATCTTGCAGGCTACCTCGATCGCAATGCGCTGCTGGCCGGGGCACTCAATATGACCTTGGATGAGCTTGAAGCCGCCTATGCCGATGGCGAGACGATGTCATCGCTGACGGCGCAGAAGGGCCTTGATGCTGCAGCAGTGCGCGATGGCGTGATGGCTGCCCGTGAGGCTGCACTAGCTGAAGCTGTTGCCGACGGCGTGATCACACAGGAGCAGGCCGACAAGATGTCGGTCGACAAGATGTCAGTCGACCAGATGGGGGGCTTCAACGCCTGGCGGCCCCGTATGCCCGGCAGGATAGGTGGACGTGGCAGACATCGGATGCCCATGGATCGTGGTAGCTTTGGGCGACCTGGGGGCTGTGATGACTCCACGATGCCCCGTAGAGGTAGTGGCTTCGGCGACCGTGGGCCCACACTGCCTGACAATGACGATATGTCCGGCACCGGCTTTCGTTTTCCAGGACGTGCTATGCTTCAGGGTAACAGCGACTAATAGGGTGCGCGTTTCGTCAAGGCCGGTCTGACCATCGTTTGCGGATATCGGATCAGCTGCTCCTCCTGGCGCCTTTGTGCGGTGAATCAGCCGCACAGGGGCGCTTCTCATTTGTGATTCACTCATACCCTCAGCATACTCTCAGCAATTGCATAGGTAATTCTAAGAGTGTTCGAGTAGTCTAGATGTAGCAGTGACAACTGGGGGCTTGGCCGTAGATTGTCTTCGGTCAGGGCGATTGTTGTAGGTTAGGATACACACTGCTAATCTCAGACTAAGGAGGGTTATCTGATGAAAGGAAATCGAATTCTGAAACTCATGGCCACGGTAGCGCTCATCGTGCTTGCAGCTACGGCGTGTGCACCAGCAGTGGCGCTGGTGCAAGATGTGGTTGGGACTCCCACCGTGGTCCAGCCTATTTCGCAGGAACTCAAGTCAGAGCTCAAGCTAGAGGGCGATGGTGATGTGGCAGTTCAGGCGAGCACGCCGACTACTGTGATCACGGCGCAGACGGGGGATGCCGAGGCCCTGCAAGACCAGCTCACGCTGCTCTATCGCGAGGTCAACCCGTCCGTAGTCTACATTATCGTGACAAATGGCGAAACTGGTCTTGCGGCCTCGGGGGGTAGCGGGAGCGGCTGGG
>JAGHDT010000164.1 GCA_021159805.1 Anaerolineae bacterium | reverse complement strand
GTCTGCCAGCAGCCGAGTCTGCTGCCGGAGAGAGCCGCACTGGGGTGCGGCGGTCCCAGGGGCTGGATGTGGGTCTGCCAGCAGCCGAGTCTGCTGCCGGAGAGAGCCGCACTGGGGTGCGGCGGTCCCAGGGGCCGGATATGGGGTTGCCAGCAGCTAAGTCAGCTGTGCGCCTCAAGCCGGCGCCCACAGCCCGGCCGACCTGCATGACCAACGGTGCACCGATGGTGCCCAACAGCACGGAGAGATAGCGCGCAGTGAATTCGCAATCCCCGGCCAGCTTGATCCAGATCGCCAGCAGCAGCCCGTGAAGGGGCAGCGTGTTATCCTCCCGAAAGAGGCCGGCGACGGCCTGGAGGATGCCCTCACGTGCGTGGACGAGCACAAAGGTTTCATCATACCAGAGCGAGGTCGCATTGAGATCCCACAGACGAATGGCAAAGGCTATGAGAACGACGAGGATGCCGAAGGCCAGATCTGCGGTAAGGTGGGGGCGCTTCTGGGTATTCACACTACGCATTATACTCCGCGTCATAGCTACTAAAAGTTCCAAATTGTCATATACTCGTAGTACTATTGATTAGGGGGCATACTATGGGCGCTGGATCCAGGCTGCCGGAGCTGCTATCGCCAGCAACGCGATCGCCGCTGTTGGTACGCGGTGGGACACTTGTCACGGCTGAGCGGATGATGTCAGCCGATGTGCTGATTGCTGAAGGAAAGATTCAGGCGATTGGCACCAACCTGTTGTTGCCGGAGAGCTGCCGGGTGATCGATGCCGGAGGCTTGTTGGTGCTGCCGGGGATCATCGACGCGCATACGCATATCCAACTGGACACGGGGCTGTACCAGACCGCGGACAATTGGTTCGAGGGCAGCCGCGCAGCGGCCTACGGCGGGATCACCACCGTAGTTGATTTCGCTACGCAACTCCCGGGACAGAGCTTTCAACAGGCGCTGGCTGATCGCCTCGTGGAGTCTGCGCCTTCGGTGATTGACTATGCGTTCCATATGATGGTCACCGACCTGCCGCCTGGTCAGGAGGATGAACTTGGGGTGCTGCCTGAGCTGGGCATTCAAAGCATCAAAATGTATACTACCTATCGTCCCAACTACTACGCCGACGATGCGAAGCTCTTGCGCTGGTTAGAGGCTGCGGCTCGCTATGGGCTGATCAGCCTGGTTCATTGTGAGAATGATGCGCTGGTCACGGCTCAGACTGAATCACTTGTGCAGTCCGGTAGGACCGGCTGGGCCTATCACGGCTTTGCGCGTCCGGCTTTGGCCGAGAAGGAAGCTGTTGCCCGCGTGCTCTTCCTGGCGAAGGCTGTTGCTGCTCCCGTGGTGATCGCTCATAACTCTACCGGCTTTGCGTCCGAGCACGTAGCTGCCGCGCGCGAAGCCGGGCAGGTCGCGTTCTCAGAGACCGCGCCACAGTATCTGCTGCTGAACGAATCACTCTACGCGGGGAGCGAGCCGTGGCGCTATGTCCTTCAGCCGCCGCTTCGCAGTCCGGCTGAGTCGGCGGCACTATGGGCTGCTATCTCCCGGCATCAGGTGGACATGCTGATCACGGATCACTGTGATTACCGCAAGGCACAGAAGCTCGCGGTCGACAACTTTACCAAGACGCCCGGAGGGCTGCCGGGCACCGAGACGTTGCTCTCCCTGATGGCAACATTCGGGGTCGCTACGGGGCGGCTGGAGTGGACTGACCTGGTGCGGATGATGGCGCTCAATCCGGCCAAGATCTATAATATGTGGCCGCGTAAGGGGGAGCTTGCACCGGGTGGTGATGCCGATCTGGTGCTTTTTGATCCCGCTGCTGAGGGGATCGTGGCCGCTGATGATCTGCACATGATCGCCGGTTACAGCCCCTATGAGGGGATGCCGGTCAGGGGCAAGGTCGTCAGCAGCCTACGGCGCGGCGAATTCTTGGTGCGCGACGGTGTTTTTGTGGCCGACGAGGGAAGTGGGAGATTTGTCGCCCGTGCGTGCGCGGACGACCCCCGCTTCTGGGATTGAGTTGCGACAGGCTCAGGCGCTGGCATGGATATTCTATGGGTTCTATTGGGAATCGTGATTGGGGTAGTGATTGCTGCAGGTTTGCTGCGCAGCCGTGAGCGCATTGATCGGAACGTGATCCTTCAGGAGATCGCTGAAACGTATGACGCTCGGGCGGCAGCCGAGCGGGAGCGCCTTGTGCGCGCCTATGACCGACAGATTCAGCAGCTGCGGGAAGAGCATCGATCCGAAGTAACGTATGTTCGTCGCAGCAGTGTTGACCACAGTCGCGCTGTGCTCAAGGGCAAGATGGCGGAGCAAATGGCACCACTGCTGCCCGGATTCACCTATTGGCCTGCTGACGCCCGCTTTCTTGGTGATCCGATCGATTATGTTGTTTTTGATGGATACAGCGCCTGCAAAGATAACCACACGGATGGCAGCGACATCGAGGTTGTCATTCTCGACATCAAGCAGGGAAAGTCGAGGTTGACGCGTGAGCAGCGTCGCGTTGCCGAAGCTGTAGCCGCAGGGCGGGTCCGGTTTGAGGTCGTTAGAGTCTTGGCCGATGGCACCATTCGGTCGACGCGATGGGGCCACGAAGCGGCCCGTGATGGGTCCGGCGATCCCAACTAGAGCCGCACTGGGGTGCGGCGGTCCCAGCAGGGTGTGTGTGACAGGAGACGATAGATGAGAGATATCGTTACTGACCTAAGGCGCTGGCGAGACGCGGGGGTGACCGACATCGCCATTGCCACAATTCTTGAGACGACAGGGTCATCTCTGCGTCCCGCCGGGACGCGTATGGCGATCACCTCTGAAGGCGATGTTGCTGGGTCAGTGAGCAGCGGCTGTGTGGATGGTGAGGTCATTGCGGAGATGGAGGCTGTGCTCAGTGGTTCTGTTGCCATTCGCAATCCTTCTTATGGGATAAGTGATGAAGATGCCTGGTCGGTAGGGCTCTCCTGTGGTGGCGCCATCGATGTCTTGGTCGAGGGCTGGAGTGAGCTCTATGACGTTCTGCTGAATGAGGTCGAGGCCCAGCGACCGGTCGCCTTCGCTTCGCGCACCGATCGCCCTCAGCATCTCCTGCACCGCGATGACGGCGAGACGCTGGGCACGTTGGGCAATGCCGACCTGGATGGTCAGGCCCTGATGGACATCGCCGTCGCCTGGCCGGGCCCCTATGTGAAGCAGCATACGTATCCTCGGGGCAAGATTCTGATCGAGGTGATCCCCCCTCCGCCTGTGCTCTTGATCTTTGGCGCTACGGATATCGCGATTTCACTGGCCGAGATCGGATTGGTGACCGGTTTCCGCGTGATCGTCAGCGATGCACGGCGCACGTTTATGCAGGAGGGGCGCTTCCCGAGTGCCGAACTGCGGTTTGGCTGGCCTCAGGACGTCTTTACGTCCCAGGATCTGGGGCCCAGTTGGGCCGTGGTCGTGCTGTTCCACGATCCGAAGTTCGACATGCCGGCCTTGGCCCTGGCCTTGAAGAGCCAGGCCTTCTATATCGGGTTCCTCGGCAGCCGCAAGACCCAGGCAGACCGGCGTGACGATCTGATGCAGGCCGGTTTCAAGGAGCAGGATCTAGGACGGATTCATGGGCCTGTCGGGCTGAACATCGGAGGCAGGACGCCTTCGATGATCGCGCTGTCGATACTATCGGAGATCGTTGCGGTTATGCACCGTCGCGACGGCGGCACGTTGAGCCAGAAGACGAAGACGTCGTAAGCGGACGTTATGGACATCGCTGGATTGAGCTCACTGTGACGCTGCGCCGGCGGGATTCAGATCTGGACCCCGAGACCGCTGGCCACAGCCGGCGTTGCTCTCGGATTGCGGACAAAGGAGTGCGTGCGTGACAGATGATGAACGGTTCTGGGCGCCGGCCCCGGTTCCCGAGGCCAAGTTTTGGGAAGAGGATGGCCGCGCGAATATCAATCGGGCGCCGCTTGATCACGTCTCGGGCGTGATCTACAAACGATCGACATCAATCAAGCGGGTTCTTCAGCAGCCCGCTGATCCTACGGCACACGTGGCGGCGGATACGCCGCACATAGAGCCGCACTGGGGTGCGGTGATCCCAGAGGTGAGTCACGGGGACGCTATAGTGCGCTGGCTTTTCAGCGAGCAGCCCGGCACTGCTGAGGGTCTGTTGGCCGGACGCTCTTTCCGCTTTCTTCAGGAGTTGGCCTTGGCGCCGGAATCCGCCACCGGCCACAGGAATCATCCCGATCGGGATACGGTATTGTATGTCGTAGCCGGCTCTGGTGTGCTGTATCACCGTCCGTCATCCGGGAGCCCGAGTGTGGCGCGCCCGCTGCGTTCGGGGGATGCCGTGCTCATCACTGCAGATGAGTTGTACAGTGTCTGTAACGAGAGCGAATCCGGATCGCTGAGGTTGATTGTATTGGGATTGAGCGCGGCAACGACTGTGGGGGCTGGAGGATTGGATGGCTAGGCGTATCGCGGTGATTGGAGCTGGTGCTGCTGGGTTGATGGCTGCCGGACGGGCTGCCGAACTCGGTGCTGACGTTGTGCTGCTGGAGAAAATGAACGAGGCCGGTAAGAAAATCCTCGTAAGCGGCAAATCCCGCTGCAACATCACCAATGCGGCGCCGCTGGACCAGTTCCTCTCTCACTACGGCCGCAATGGTCGGTTCCTGATGAATGCGTTTCATCGTTTCTTCCGTGATGAGTTACTTGAGCTGTTGGCACGGTACGGTGTTAACACCCAGACCGAGCGTGGTGGACGGATCTTCCCGATCTCGAGTCAGGCCAGTGATGTGCGGGACGCCTTGCTCCGCTATGGTACGGAGTACGGTGTTGATGTCCGTTACAGGTCCGAAGTGCGTGAGATCGCCGTCGAGAACGGGGATGTGAAAGGGGTGCAGCTGGCCAATGCGAGCCGGGTCAGCGCGGGTGCCGTGATCCTGGCGACCGGTGGGGCTTCGTGGCCTGACACCGGGTCAACGGGGCAGGGATATTTGATGGCGCAGTCCCTTGGTCATACCATTCGGCCGCTGCGTCCTGCGCTGGTCCCCCTCACGGTAACAGAGCGCTCGATAGCCAAGGCGCTTCAGGGCATCAGTCTTCGAAACGTGCGTTGTACGTTCTGGACGGAGAATGCCAAGGGCAAAGTGCGCGAACTGCGTATGCCTACCCCAATGCCCGACACGGGGGAGATGCTCTTTACGCACTTCGGTGTCTCGGGCCCCCTGATTCTAACAGCATCCGGCGCGGTTGTGGAGACTCTGCGCAAGGGGCAGCCGGTAACGCTGTCGATCGACCTCAAGCCCGGGATGAGCGAGGAGGCTGTCCACAATCGCCTTCAGCGTGAGTTCGAGGCGCATTCGCACCAGCGGCTGCGAACGCTGCTGCAGGGCTGGGTGCCCGCATCTCTCGCCGATGTCCTGGCGGATCTCAGCGGGCTGGAAGATGACCGACACGTCCACCGTATCCGTGTCGAAGAGCGGGAGAAGATCGTGGCTTTGATCAAGAACTTCCGCTGGACTATCTCCGGATCGCTTCCCCTGGCGGCCGGGATGGTGACGGCGGGAGGGGTGGCGCTCAACGAGGTCGACCCGGTCTCCTTTGCCTCCAGGAAAGTGACTGGTTTGTATCTCGTGGGGGAGGTCCTCGATCTGGCCGCTGACACTGGCGGATTTAACCTCCAGGCCGCGTTCAGCAGTGGATATCTTGCCGGGAGCGACGCCGCGCTTGCGCGCGCTGGCAGGCAGTAGGCACGGCCGACATTCGCGGATGGTTTGCGCGTATCTCAGGTCCTGGAGAGAGCCGCACTGGGGTGCGGCGATCCCCAGTCGCCCTCAGTAGGTGGTTGGCAAAATACGTAGCGGATTTCGCTTGTTTCGGTTGACATAAAGTGTCTCTGTTGACATCCGGTCGGCTGATAGTATGCTGGGGTCACACACTTGGGGAGCTTGTCTTGGCTGCATTGACCAAACATCCGTATATCGTGATTGAGGGCGTCATCGGCGTCGGCAAGACTACCCTGGTGCGATTGCTGCAACCGAGATTCCATGCGGAGACTGTTCTTGAGGCATTTGATGAGAACCCGTTTCTGTCCGACTTTTACGGCGATCGCGCGCGCTATGCATTTCAAACTCAGCTCTTCTTCCTGCTGAGCCGGTATCGCCAACAGCAGGTTGCCGCCCGACAACTGGCCCTCGGCGCCCTCATTTCCGACTACTTCTTTGAGAAGGACCGGCTGTTTGCTCATCTGAATATCGAGAGCTCGGATGAGCTCGAAATGTACGACCGGCTCTACGAGGCGCTCGCGGAGAAAGTGCGCGTCCCCGACTTGGTGGTTTATTTGCGGGCTCACGTGGATACACTGATGGCGCGGATCGCGATGCGCGACCGCACCTTTGAGCGGCAGATGGATCAGAACTATATCGCGGCGCTGCGGTATGGGTATGAACATCTATTTACTGATTACAGTGCAACGCCGCTGTTGGTTATTGAGTCCGATTCTCTGGACTTCGTGCGGAACCCCAATGACCTGGACGCGGTTGAACAGCGGATACGGTCCACGTTAACGGGTGTGCGTCAACCGACATTGCCCCGGATCTCTTTTCCTGTGCCGCCACGACCCGCGTGGCAGCTTGTCTCTGAGCCCATACCGGAGCCACGGACCAAGGCGAATTGGCAAGCGCTGGGCGACTTTCTGGCCCTGGTCGAATCTGTGGGGAACATCGGCGGTGCCCTGGGCCAGCACGCTCCGGTGGGACCGGCAGGCGCCCCGCTGTCAGTGCGGGAAGCACTGCGCGATGCTAACCGCGCGCTGCTGGTTCTTGCTGAGCGCACCGGCGTAGAGCTGGAGCAGGTCGCCCGAAGTGAAGAGGGTTCGGAGACCTAGGCGGGTAACAGCACAAACGGAGCGAACTGTGACCAAGTACTTCATTGCAGTGGCCGGCAACATTGGGGCCGGGAAGTCGACGTTGACCTCTCTCTTGAGCCAGCGGCTTAACTGGGAACCGTTCCTGGAGGGGGTGAGCGATAATCCCTACCTTGTCGATTTCTATGACGACATGGAGAAGTGGAGTTTCCACTCGCAGGTTTTCTTTATGGCGCGGCGGCTACGGCATCATCGCCAGCTCCTGGACCGACCTGACTCCGTCATCCAGGATCGCACAGTTTATGAGGACGCCGAGATCTTCGCCCGGAATCTCTACATCCAGGGCTCGATGTCAGAGCGTGACTATGCGACGTACAACGAACTCTACAGGGCTGTCACGGCGATTCTGCCGCCACCGAACTTGGTTATCTATCTGAGTGCTTCGGTGGACACGCTGAGATCACGCATTCAGCAGCGAGGTCGAGCATTCGAGCGCAGCATCAGCGATGTCTACCTCACGCAACTGAATCATCTGTATGAAGATTGGATGGAGCATTTCTCGCTCTGTCCGGTTCTTACGATTCCCGCAGATCACCTCGACTTCGTGGCCAATGCCGATCATCTGGATCTCGTTACAGAGAAGATCTTGGAGCGGTTGCACGGCAAGGAAGTTGTGAGCTTCGACTTGGGGAGGTAGATGG
>JAGHDT010000475.1 GCA_021159805.1 Anaerolineae bacterium | reverse complement strand
GCCACCGAGAGCGCCATCGACGCGTTCTGCTCGACCAGCAAGATGGTCACACCCTCCTGGCTGATCTCGCCGATGACGTTGAAGATCTCCTCAACCAGGATCGGCGCCAGCCCCATGGACGGCTCGTCCATCAGCAGCAGCCGCGGCTTTGACATCAGCGCCCGGCCAACGGCCAGCATCTGCTGCTCACCACCGGACAAGGTGCCTCCAGCCTGCTCCAGCCGCTCTTTCAGCCGCGGGAAAAGGTTGAACACAGACTCCATCGTCTCCTGTATCTCGTCCTTGTTCGTCCGCGTGAAAGCGCCCATCTCCAGGTTCTCACGAACCGTCAGCGGGGCAAAGATCCGCCGCCCCTCAGGCACGTGGATCACTCCCTTGCGCACAATGCGGCTGGCCTCGAACCCGCTGATGGCCTCGCCATCGTAGAGCACCTCACCGCTGGTGATGGGCAGAAGACCGGAGATCGTACGCAGCGTCGTTGACTTGCCGGCGCCATTCGCACCGATCAGCGTGACCACTTCCCCCTCATTCACATAGAATGAGACACCGTGCAGCGCGCGAATCGCACCGTAGGAGACATTCAGGTCCTTAACTTCCAGTAACGGCATAACTCACTCCCTCTGCTATCCAGAGCATCCGGGCTAGACAGCAGCTAGCTAGACAGCTTGGCGCCCAAGGTATGCTTCCACGACCTGCAGATTCGTCCGGACTTGACTGGGCAGCCAACGAGTGAGCACCTCACCGAAGTCCATCACGGTCATCCACTCGCAGACATTCATCACCAGCCGCATCTGGTGCTCGACCAGCAGCACCGTCAAATCAAACCGGTCGCGGATGAAACGAATCAGCTCCAGCAGCTCGTCGATCTCCTGCGGGTTCATACCCGCGGCCGGCTCATCCAGGATCAGCAACTTCGGCCGCGCAGCCAACGCACGCGCAATCTCCAGCCTGCGCTGCAGACCGTAAGGCAGCGACCCCGCCTCCTCGTTCTGGCGCGATTCGAGGCCAAAGATGGCCAGGAACTCCTGCGCACGCTCCGTCATCTCCGCTTCCTTCGCACGGTAGCGAGGTGTGTGGAGAATCGAGTCCACCAGGTTGTACCCGGCGTGCGGGTGATACGCGACGCGCACATTGTCCAGCACCGTCAGGTTTGAGAAAAGACGGATATTCTGAAACGTGCGCGCGATCCCCATCTGGATGATCTCGTAGGAAGGCATACCGACCAGTTCCACACCCCTGAAGCGGATGCTGCCCTCGCTGGGAGGGTACACGCCGGTGATCAAGTTGAAGACCGTGGTCTTCCCAGCGCCGTTCGGACCGATCAGGCCCGCCAGCTCACCGTGGCGCAGCGTCAGATCGAAGTCATGCACCGCGCGAAGGTTGCCAAAGAAATGCGTAACGGCATCAACCTCCAACACCACGGGTTGCGCTTCGACCTCGGCAGCAAGGTTATCCGGTCTTCCCTGGGTCATGCGGTCACCTCCCCCACGCCCGTGGCCATATCCGCAGCCGGTGCATCAGCACCCCTGTCTCCCGACTCCTTGAGCGGCTTCTTGAGCATAGCAGGCAGCTTCTGGCGCAAGAACGCGACCTCGTGCCGTCCCATCAGACCCTCCGGACGCAAGAGCATCATCAGCAGGAGCACCATCGGGTAGACCACAAAGCGCCAGGTCTCGAAGCCCTGCGGGAGGTAAAGCCGCAGGAAGCCCTCCAACAACAGAATCCAGAGAAATCCCGTGATGAGGGTGCCGGTCATGCTCCCCAGCCCGCCGAGAACCACGATGATCAGCGGGTTGAACGACTGGATATAAGCGAAGGACCCCGGGTGCAGGAAGGCCAGATCGTGGGCGCGTATGCCCCCGGCCAAACCCGCGAAGATGCTCCCGACCACAAAGGCCAGGATCTTGGCCTGGGCGACGTCGATACCAACCAGTTCCGCGGCCCGCTCATCCTCGCGCACCGATGCCATGGCGCGCCCGGTGCTCGAATGGAGCAAGTTGCGCATCACCAGGATGACAAGCATCAGTGAGGCGAAGATCCATGGCCAAGTCGTCCACTGCGGAATGCCAATCATACCGCGCGCGCCCTTCATCTCCGCGAACGGCAGAATCGTGTCGGTGTTATCCAGCAGCACCTTGACGATAATCGTGAAGCCCAGGGTCGCGATGCCGAAGTAATCAGAGCCTAGTTCCAACACCGGGATACCGAACAGAAAACTGGTGATGCCGGCAAGCGCCGCCCCCCCCGCCAAGGCGATGAAAAAGACAACTTGCTGTGATATCGCTGCCGGCAGGGCGCCCAACAAGCCGGTGACCACCGGAGACAGCACCGGCACCAGGAACTGCACCGTGAGCCAAAACGCAAGGACCGTGACGATGACGTAGAAGGTGAACTTCGACATCACGGTGACACGGTAGAAGCCACGCAAGATTCTACTCAGGACAGCGTAGAGAAGCAGCGCCAGCAGCACACCGAAGACGACCACGATGATGCCGGACGCATCATCGTGCGTCCAGCGCCAGGTCACGTCGGCAGCAGCGTAGGCACCGATCGCATAGAAACCGTACTGGCCCAACGAGAACTGCCCATTGAAACCGTAGATCAGGTTCAGGCCAAGGGAGACCATCGTCAGGGCGGCCCCCCAGTAGATGATGCCGCGCCAGAAGTTATTCAGAACGCCCAAGCTCAAGAGCAGCTGCACAACCACAAATAACAGCGCACCACCCACAACAAAGGATACAGTTGGCTTACGAAGCCGTGCAAGCATAGTCACCTCCACCTACACCTTCTCGGTCGCCGGCTCGCCAAAGATGCCCTGCGGCCAGACGAGGAGGACCACGATCAACAGCGAGAATGCGATCGCATCGCGCATCGGGGTCGAGATGAAGCCTGCAGCCAGGACCTCGGTCTGGCCCATGATCAACGATCCCACCAACGCTCCCGGGATGCTGCCAATCCCGCCCACGACGGCGGCCACGAAGGCCTTGAGGCCAGGCGTGATCCCCATCAGATGGTGCACCTGCTTGTAGGCAGTCGCGTAGAGCACGCCGCCCGCACCGGCCAATCCACCACCCAGAGCAAACGTCGCGGCGATCACGCCGTCGACATTGATGCCCATCAACCGGGCAGCATCTTTGTCATAGGCAGCTGCACGCATTGCTTTGCCGAGGCGCGTCCGGTTGACGACGTACTGCAGCACGACTTGGAGCAAGATAGAACCACCCATAATCACCAGCGCCACGTTCGATACCGAGAGATCCCACACCTTGCCGCCCGTCTGAATCTCGATGCCGACCAGCGTCAGCACGACTGACAAGAACCCACCGAACTGCAATCCGAAAAGCAGCAGTGGGTTGCGCTGCAGCGACTTGGCGCGCACGTTGCCCTTATTGCCCAGCGCTCGCAGCACCAGCCAGGCTGCTGATGAAGCCACGAAGATGGCCCACATAGCACCCATCAGCACCGGCGAGACTGTGCCGGCACTGTAGACCTCTACGTCAAAGGGACGCGTATACGTGATATAGTTGCTGGTGTAGGCAAATGGAAGGCCACCAAAATACTCCAGGAAGAACGACACGCCCACCGCCGTGATCAAGGCCGCAATCCGTGGCTTGTTGCGCAATGGGCGGTAGGCAAAGCGCTCCACAAAAACCGCCAGGATACCGCAAACCACCATCGCAACAATCAGCACCGTGACAGTGCCAATGGCAGTCGCTATGCCCACGGGCAGCCCTGGCGCGATCCACGTCACCCAGCGGTGCAACTGAAATGTCGATATGGTATAAAAGCTCGTGAACGCGCCGATCATGAACACATCGCCGTGCGCGAAGTTGATCAGCTTCACGATGCCGTAGATCATCGTATACCCGAGCGCAATCAGCGCATAAATGAATCCCAACTGCAACCCATTGAGCATCTGCTGCACGAAAACACCGGGGTTCTGCCACAGCGCCCGCCCAAGCACGATGAGCACCACGAGTCCCATCAGCACAAAAACGCCCTGGCTGATGCGATTCAGTATCATGCCGTCGCGACGATGCAGCGCAGCGTTGTTCGCCGGCTGCGGGGACTCCCCGTCGCCGAGATTTATTGCTGGACTATGGGCCATAGGGTCACCTTCCTCAGCCGACTCCTCCAAAGGGTGAAGCCAGGGCACACTTGAGTGGCCCCGGCTTCACTACTCCACTGACAACCGACTCCAAGGAATCCTTCTCGCGTTACGGAGCCACCGTGTCCACGTAGACGATCTCGCCGCCCTGGACGCCCAGGATAACGGCGGCCTTGACGGGGTTGTGGAACTGGTCGTAGGAGACGTCACCGGAGACAACGGGGAATGTCCCGGTCTCCATCGCCGCAGCAACCTTCTCCACATCGGTGGTGGAGTCAGCGGCTTTCATCGACTGGAGCAGGATGTTTGCCGCATCGTAGGCCAGCGCAGCCAGAGCATCAGGCGCAGCGCCGTACTCGGCCTCGTACTTGGATACGAAATCCTGCACGATGGGACGGGTATCGCCCGCGGAGAAGTGGTTCGTGAAGTAGCCACCCTCGACAACCGAGCGATCCAGATCCGCGGAATCCCAACCGTCCCCACCCAGCAGAGTGGCTGTGATGCCCTTCTCCTGAGCCTGCCCAGCGATCAGATTGACCGTCGAGTAGTAATCCGGCAGATAGAGCACGTCAGGATTCGCATCCTTGACTTTCGTCAGGATCGCGGAGAAGTCCGTATCCTCGCCGGTGTAGCTCTCCGTGACCAGAACCTTGCCACCGGCAGCCTCAAACTCCGAGATAAAGACCTCGGCCAGGCCACGAACGTAATCATTACCCTGATCCAGCAAGACGGCAGCAGTCTTGGCACCCAGATTGCCTATCGCAAACTTGGCCGCAACGGCACCCTGGAAGGGGTCGATGAAGCAAGCGCGGAAGACGGTGGCCTTGGTCGAACCATCCTCATTAAGGGTCACGGTGGGATTCGTCGATGTAGGGGTGATCTGAAGGACACCCTTGGGGCCGACAATCTCCGAAATCGGGATGGAGGCGGCGGAGCAGACCTCACCGATGATGAACTTCACGCCGTCCTGGTCAATGACTTTGTTGGCGGCACTCACTGCAGGTTCAGGCTGGCACTGGCTATCCTCGATAATAACCTCGATCTGCTTCCCGAGCACACCGCCGTCCGCATTCCACTCATCGATGGCCAGCAGGGCGGCGTCGCGGGTGGACTCGCCGAAGGTCTTCACATCGCCGCTCAATGGGGCCAGGATCGCGATCTTGACCGTATCACCACCACCGGCACCGCAGCCGGCCAAGGCCAACACAGACACGAGTAAAGCAAGACTAATCAGAATCCGGGTACGCATAATACTCTCCTCCTGAAAAGCTATGGATATCCTAACTGGGACGCCGGTCACTGCTGTGATGCAAGGCTCTTCTCTGGAATCATTTCCGCCATTCAACCTCCCCCGGGTCAGCTAGCCGATACTACAGAGCTGAGGTACGCCCACAGACCAAACACTATTCATTGTACCGAAAATGCTGGGGGTGTCAACCCTACCAAGTGACATTTGACCTTCTCGGGATGATGAATATAATATAGGCCAGAATGGAAAACCTGCAGATGCGCGACCCTCAGAGGGGAGCTCGTATCCACTCCGCCGTGTGGAATTGGCAACGCCGGCCTCTGAGAACGATGCACACAGCGGGTACGGCTTTACCGGGTGCGCGGCTGACGATGTGAGAGCGCACCCAAGAAGGAGGAGGACTATGTCAAAGTCGAGGATACCGCTGGCTGTACTGCTGGTACTACAAGCGCTCGCATTCCTGATCTATCCCCTGAGTTTCTTCCAGCAGTCCCCCCAGGCAGCCGTCTTGCCTCCGGCGCTGCTCGTGCTCTTCATTCTGGCGCTGGTCGGCATCAACACCGGGACGCTCTCGCTCTTCGGCGGGCGGAGCCTCCTGATTTTCGTGCAAGGCATCAATACCGTGGTCCGGCTGATGACGATCTTCCCTAACCTCAAGACCCCGAGCGGCGATATGGCCTGGGCATTGCTCGCCTGCCAGTTACTGGGACTCGCGCTCTCGTGGTGGGCAATGGGGGAGATGGAGCGCCGCCCGCTGCAGAGTCTGAAGCTGAAACAAACCTAGCTGCTTGGTGCCCCGCACGGAGCTTCGGGCAACTCAGACTTTCCTGTCAACCTCGATCGAGGTTGACAGGAAAGTCTGAGTTGCCCGAAGCTCCGTGCGGGGCACCAAGCAGCTAGGTTT
>JAGHDT010000624.1 GCA_021159805.1 Anaerolineae bacterium | reverse complement strand
CAGGCGCCGGTCACTTTGGCCTGGTTGGCCTGCTGGAGAGAGCTCGGCAGTGGGGGGGAAGCCTCAAGGTAGATAGCCGGCCGGGTCGCGGCACCGTCATTCGCGTCAGGCTGCCGGACCAGCGTGATGCCCACCTTCGCCCCAGTTGATGCTACCGACGAGGGCCAATGACTGGGAGATCCTCGGCCCGTGGAAGGGCTCTCTTCCCCGCCAAATGGCGGGAGTTTCGACACGCTGAATACCTCTACCACTGATGCTCCCTGACTGCTAGACTGCAATCGAAAGCTCAAGTTCCGAACATTCGAAGACATATGCACAGGAGGGTTATGATGACTGATCAAGTTCGTGATGTCGTTTGCGGGATGATGGTTGACTCGGAGACCGTCTCGGAAACTACACTCTATGACGGGAAGACCTACTATTTCTGCTGCGGTGGCTGCAAGCGCGCCTTCGAGAAGAATCCGGAAAGCTATGTCAGCGACGGTGAGCCAAACACCGGACATCAGCACACCTAACACACCTTGACTGCAGCAGTGTAAAGCGGAGCGCCCGGATCAACAAAGGCGCTCCGCTAACTTATTCCCAGCTATTGCGAGATGATGACAGCCAATACTTTTCCCCCCGCCAAATGACGGTAGCCCAGTCGTGCCGAATGACTCTCACCGTAGCCCCGAGATTGGATTAGAGTATAGGTAGAGCTATCGTGGGAACACTGAAGGAGCTAAATCAATGAAGCAGAAAGTTTGGTTCGGACTCGGGACACTGGCAACGTTTGTGCTGATTGCAGCGATGTTGTTGACAGGATGGCTGTGGTGGGGACGCCGTATCTGGGCCATGCCAATGGGTGGGCAGACGGGTATGTTTGGTGCAGGTCCGTGGTCGCGCACTGCCTCACAAGCGAGCAGCGGAGTCATGGACACATTGGTCACGCTTCAGGAAGCGCAGAGCAGTTTCGAACGGTATCTGGAGAACTCACGCTATGAGGGACTTGAGATAGCGGAAGTAATGGAGTTCGAGCATAATTTCTACGCCATCGCCGTTGATTCCCAGACCGGCATCGGCGCTATGGAACTTCTCGCAGACAAAAACCTCGGCGCAGTGAGCCAGGAAATGGGACCGAATATGATGTGGAATGCCAAGGGCATGATGGGAAGAACGCCCGCAACCGCCACAAATCGGCTGACCGAAGCGGAAGCGCTCCAGGTCGCCAAAACCTGGGTTGTGGTCAACCAGCTCAGCCTGCAGGCTGATGAGCACGCTGACCCGTTCTCCGGATATTACACTATCCACACACTCAAGGATGGCCGGATCGATGGCATGTTGAGCGTCCACGGTGAGTCCGGACAAGTGTGGTACCACAGCTGGCACGGTGACTATGTGGGGATGCTGGATCTTGGGCAGGATGGCACAGATCACTAGATCACAACAGGTCACAGCGTAGAATGGAGGGACGATGCATCAATTCCGGAAGAAGATGGGCACAGCCCCGACTCTCATAGTCACCGCTGTGTTAGCTATCGCCTTGCTGGGTGGGGTGTTCATGGAGCCAACCACACGACTTGAGCCGATTGGCGTTGGCGTTGCCCTGGCTCTCTTTTTAATCTGCGTCCGGATGATTCCGGAGGGTCGCCTATCGGCATTCTACAGATTCACCTTGTGGGTCTTCATATTCGGCACGCTTCTCAATATTGCCTACGAGCTGTGGCACTCGATCTACTACACTCACTTCACGATTCCGGGCATGGCCTACAGGGAGTTAGTCCGAATGCTTTTTGAATCATCGGTAGGCGACGGCTTCCTCGCCGTAATCAACGTCTTTTCCGTGACCATACTGCAGCGCGGTCGTTGGCCGTCCGGGACGGACAAGGGATGGTCCGCCACAGCCATCGTGGTCATCCTGGCTTTGGCCATCCAGATTGGTATAGAACTCGGAGCGCTAGCCACCGGGAAATGGGCGTATGATAGCACTATGCCTTTGGTCCCGATCTTGGGTGTGGGGCTAACCCCGACACTTCAGATGCCGTTGCTGATGTTACCGATTTTGTCCCTGGCACAGCGTATGTTACCGCCAACACCTGAGGTGGGCTGACATTCGAGCGCGGTTATGTACCTCCCCCCCCAGGTCTCTTCAGTCGGCTTGTGCAATACGAACAGTCCGATATCGCCAAAGGCACCACGATACCGCGTCACATCGGCCAAGCCGGAAAAATCACGCCAGACCTCCTCGGGTACGTGTCGACCGCTGAAGAAACGCAGCGCGCGGTCGACGACTTTTCCCCACCAGAAGTCGGTGGAGATCTCAAAGAGCAGCACCATGTGACCTCCGGGGCGCAAGACCCGCCACGCTTTCTTCACGACATCAGCGGGATCGGACAGATGTTCAAAGGCCCACGTAGAGACCACCAAGTCGTAAGGTCCTTCCGGCAACGCGCCAACTTGCAGGTCCATCTGCCGGAACCGGATGTTGTCACGCCCCATTCCTTTTGTTCTCGCCTGGGCAAGCATTTGCTCCGTCAGATCGACCCCGGTGTAGCTTCCGAAGGGAAGGCGCATATCCAGGATGCGAACCAGGTTGGCCCCGGTCCCGCATGCCAGGTCCAGCACATCACCATTAGGCGGAAGATATGTCGTCATCGCTTGATCTAGCGCCCGATGACCATCGGCATAGAACCAATCTCGCCAGACCGTTTCGATTCTCCGGTATGTTCCGGCACTTGCCCCATATAAAGTCGGCACTGAGACAGGCGCGGTCCCCAGCAATGCCAACCCAAAGCCGGCCTGTGCTAAGCCCCCGGCTCGAAGCAGCCAACCGGGGCGATCGGTCAGCCAGTTCATCGCTCGCGCATAGGGACCGGTGTCCGGCCCGAAGCGCCATAATCGCACGTATCTGCGACCGAGCGCTGCAGTCAGCAAACCGTCAACAACACAAAACGCGCCTGACAGCCGCCGAGCGCGTTGCCCAACCCCGAAGGTTTTCATCGGTATCCCTCCAGCAGCCCAACACCATCAGCCCTTTGATGGCAGGTTAATTTCAGGTTAACATACCGGTCCAGAGACACTATCGCCTGAGGCTCATCTATATGATATTGCCTAGATCACCCAGGGCTTTTGTCACCCTTTGAAGCCGAATTCGAGCTTTCTCAGCCACCTCGCCCACGCCCAAGCCAGCGCCGATACTCATCATCGAGAGGGGATCGAAGATCGCCACTTCCGTGCCGCCACCTTTGTCGTACAAGATGACGTTGCAGGGCAGCAGCAAGCCCACATCCAGATTCGCGCTGAGGGCCTGGAAAGCCAAGGACGGGTTGCAGACACCAAGGATCCGATAGTTGCGAAAATCGACATCCAGTTTGTCTTTCAGAGTCGCCTGAACATCAACCTCCGTGAGGACACCAAAGCCCTCTTTCTTGAGCGCGTCCATAACCTTGTGCAGTGCCAGCCCGGACGACATATCCAGATATACTCGTAGTGCGTAACTTGTGAAGTTCTCAACCATTGTCACAGCCCCTTTGTGGACCCTTGTCCAATCTGCATCATTATCACTACTATATGTCCCTACCCATCGGTGTGCCACAGCTGATTGGCGGGGAGCGATATGCGCCTTCCGGCTGGTGCTGCCGTCACGTCGCGTATCGGTGAGGGTTGCGGCACGCCGACGGAACCGACAACGCTCCAGCTTGACGCAGACACCCCTGTGCCGGCCATCGGTTGGAGTGGTCCTCTGGGAGGGCATCACGTGGCCGGCACGCGCGCTCTTGCACAGCGGACCCGCACAGTGCCCGCTCGCGACACGACAAGGGCCGCCGGAGTATGGTCGTTGCTGCCGTGGCAGCCGTTAGGCGCTCGATCGGTGATGCCGGCTCAGATACCGGTGTTGAACTATGATCTTGGGGACATCCCCGTCTCGTCCCCAGTGGCGTACGTCTACACTATTCAGACCATCGGCACGGCAGGTCTCCATCTGAGCAACCTCGTGACTTCGCGTGGCTGCACAGGAGCGGAGCGTGCCACCAGCGTCATCCCACCGGGACAGCGGGCAGATCTGCGGGTCGAATGGTATTCGATCCCGGTTCACATGCAACGGTAGGCTCGGTCAGCGGGGTCGTGTGGGTGATCACCGATGACCCCATGCGACCGCTGCTGGAAATGCAGCTGCCGGCCCACGTGCTTCCGAGGCCATGAGCTTCCGACCACGCCATTTGGCGTGCCGCCTGCAAGCGCAGATGCGCTACCTGGCGGGGTGGACTCTGGGTCAAAACTCGGTGGCGGCGCATCTGGTTAACCTCTATAATCATACTATATCGATTCACGGAATGAGAGTTTGAATAAGGAGTCCAGATGCACGCACGTACAGAGAGTCAGGCGCACGAGCACAAACGCACACATAAGGGACATAATCACACCGCAGAGCACGAAGGCCACAACCACTCAAGACCGGAACCGCACGCGACGTCACACGAAGAACATCATCAAGGCTCGGATGTGGCCCATCAAAGTGGTGATCATGCCGGCCAACATGATGAACAGGCAGGACATGTGAATCATTCAGGCCACGAGCAGATGTTCCGCAAACGGTTCTGGGTCAACCTGCTGTTGACTATCCCCGTGTTGATCTTCAGCCCTATGGTTCAAAGCTGGCTGGGCTTCAGCGCACCCGAATTTCCGGGCAGCCGTTGGATTGGGCCATTCTTTGCATTGATCGTCTTCTTCTACGGGGGCACGCCCTTTATCAACCTGGCCATCCCGGAGCTGCGCCGCAAGCGCCCCGGCATGATGACGCTCATCTCCCTGGCCATCAGCGTCGCCTTCATCTACAGTGTCTTTGCCGTCTTCACCGATCCCGAGACGGGTTTCTTCTGGGAGATGGCCACGCTGATTGACATTATGCTGCTGGGACACTGGCTGGAGATGCGCAGCATTCGCCAAGCCTCCGGTGCATTGCAGGAACTGGCCAAGCTGATGCCCGACACAGCCGACCGCATCCGGGAGAACGGTGAAACCGAGACCGTAGCGATCAGCGAACTCAGAGCGGACGACCTTGTTCTGGTCCGCCCCGGTGCCGGCACGCCGGCACCGGGGCGGACCAGAACAAGGTCGTCCGCTCT
>JAGHDT010000529.1 GCA_021159805.1 Anaerolineae bacterium | reverse complement strand
TGATCTATGTGGAGTCCGATCTCTTCCAGAAGGCCGTGATGCGTCCGGCTCTTGATTTCCGCCGTATTGAAACGGTCCTGGTCATCACGGAGTTTCCGCAGCCGGATCTGGAAGAGCTAGCTGCCCCATGAGCCTCTATTATGGTATCCCGATTCTCCTCATCGCGGCTGTGGTGCAAAGTGCGTGGTTGGAGGGTGTCCAGGTATTGGGCGGGCGTCCGGATCTGGTACTGCTTCTGGTCGTGACCTGGTCGGTTATTCGTGGCGCCCGAGAAGGTGTCGTCTGGGGATTCATCGGCGGACTCTGTTGTGATCTGCTCTCAGGGGGCAGCTTCGGACTCTGGACGTTGTCGTTGACCGTTGTCGGTTTCCTGGCTGGGCAGTCCTGGGTTCACGCCCTGGGCCCCACGCTTATGCGGCTGGCCCTGATGTCGGCGTTGGGGACGGTTCTGGGTCACTTTCTCCTCCTAGCGTTGATGGTTCTGTTGGGATATGTGGTGAATCTTGGCCGCGGATTCCAGACGGTGGTACTCCCGGCGGCTGTGCTGAACTTCCTGCTTTCACCGTTCGCCTTCACCTTTCTGGTCTGGTTCCACCGTCGTTCGCGCACGCAATTGGGAGGATTTGTGCAGTGAGCCGCCGGCTCGGCTTGCGCAGGACGGGATTGGGTGACCGCCGGCGTGAGGGACGTGAGTCGCCTGATGATGGCGCATCAAGGCCATCCTGGTTCGTCAAGTCTCCGCGTGTCGCTCTGCTGGGCTGGGTGATTCTGCTTGTTCTGGGCCTCTACACCATTCGGCTCTGGCAGCTGCAGTTTCTTGAGGGTGGTTCGTGGCTGGCTCGGGCCGAGGAGCAGCAGAGCCGTTTGCTGACGATTAGCCCGCCGCGGGGCGTGATTTACGACCGAGATGGCGATATTCTGGTCCGCAACGTGCCCGGCTACAACGTGACCATCACACCGGGCGAGTTGCCAGATGACCCTGAGCGGGAACGTGAGATCTTGATGCGCCTCGCGCAGCTTCTGGACATTCCTTACAGCACGACCGAGGGCTTCGACCAGCCGGAGTACCGCGGCGAGATCAGTGCGATTGGGCGTGAGGGCTTCCCGCCGTACGGAGAGGCCCCGTCTCCGGGTCTGTTGGAGATGGTCGATAAGGTGCGTTGGCTGGAACCTTACGCGCCGATTGTCGTAGACGAGAACATCGAGCGTGATCTTGCGCTGTTGATCGCGCAAGAGGGCAGCGTGACAATGCCGGGCATTGGCATCGAGATTGTCTCGCGGCGCCGCTACGTCTACGGTGCACTCACCTCCCAGGTTTTGGGCTTCCTTGGACCGATTCCGCCGGACAGCGTTGAGACCTACGAGCAGAAGGGCTACAATGCTAGTGTGGATCGGATTGGCTATGCCGGCGTAGAGGCTCAGTTCGAGGAAGAATTCCGCGGCGTCCCTGGACGGCAGCTGGTCGAGAAAGACGTGTTGGGACAGCAGTTGGCGGTCCTGAGTGAGACCGCGCCCATCCCTGGGGACAATGTTTATCTGACACTGGATATGCGTTTGCAGGCGGTGGCCGAAGAAGCCCTGCGCCAGGGGATGGTAAAGGTCGGGTCCGAGCGTGGGGCCCTGGTGGTCCTGGACCCGCGCGATGGCCAGGTGCTGGCATTGGTCAGCTTGCCCACCTATGACAATAACATGTTCAGCAAGAGGCTGGATGAGGAGGCGTATCAGGCATTGTTGGACAACCCGCACTTCCCATTCCTTAACCATGCGATTGCTGATCAGGTCCCGCCGGGCTCTATCTTCAAGATCATCCCAGCCGCTGCGGGCCTGCAAGAGGGCGTCATCAACCGCTATACGACACTCAACTGTCCCGGTCGGATACTGTTGCCGAACAAGTTTGCGCCTGACGATGCGTCGCTGGCCCAGCCCTTCTACTGCTGGATTCAGCTCCAGTACGGTCACGGCCACGGTCCGCTCAACGTGGTCGATGCACTAGCTCAGTCGTGCGACATTTTCTTCTACCAAGTCGGTGGTGGCCTGAAGGAGATCGAGTTCGAAGGTTTGGGCGTCGATCGTCTGGCGGCTTACGCAACCGAGTTCGGCCTGGGAAACCCAACCGGTATCGACATCCCCGGTGAGGCGGGAGGCCTGGTTCCCACGCCGCTGTGGAAGCGCCAGGTGTACCAGGAGACGTGGACGACGGGCAATACCTACAACGTCTCGATCGGCCAGGGCGATGTGCTCGTGACGCCCCTCCAGATGGTCAATGCACTGGCCGTGGTGGCGAATGGCGGCGTGCTCTACAAGCCTCAGGTGGTGCACCACATCGAGGATGCTGACGGGAATACGATTCGGCCTTTCACCCCCGTAGTGAGCCATACCTTGCAGATCGACCAAGCTGTCTGGCAGATCGTGCGCGAGGGGCTTGACTTGGCGGTCTCCGAGACAGGAACGGGTAACCGTGCGCTGCTGGATGAGATCGGCATCAATCTGGCCGGAAAGACGGGAACTGCCGAGTACTGTGACAACATCGCGCTGGAGGCCGGGCGGTGTGATATCGCAGCACACGAGACGCTGCCCACGCATGCCTGGTTTATGGCGTACGGTCCCGCAGAGGCTCCGGAGATTGCGGCGATTGCCTGGATCTACGACGGCGGTGAGGGCTCGGTGACGGCGGCTCCGGTCATCAAAGAGGTGCTGGACTTCTACTTCCGCAGGGAGCTGGGCCTCCTCGGCGTGGCGGAAGCTGCGCCGGAGGGTGAGCAAGACGGCCAGGTGCCTGTCAATGGCGCGCTGCCCGCACCCGTTGAGCCGGCGCCTGCCGGCCAGCCTTAGCCGCTCGGATCGTGCGACTGGTTCGAGAATGACCAATGTGTGGATCTGCCGCACTGGCTCCAGGGTTAGCGCTGTACCGGCTGCGCACTCGGCCCATACTGGTTCGGAGCGGGCAAGATACCCGCGCTCCGGCGGACGCCAATGTTCGTGCTTCACCTCAGTTACTCGCTAACGATCAAGTTCTGGCTCGCCTTCTATGACAACAGATAGACGCCTTCGATCCAAACCCTGGCCAAGCTGGGCCTCCGTAGCCGCCGGTGGGGCCATCTGGGGAACCGGCGCTGCCCGCACGCTTGCCCAGGATCTGCATATTGCCTTTTGCTACGGTCTACCGGGCACCATTCTCATGGCGCTGCTGGGTGCCGCGGGTGCTGTTGCGGTCGGCCGGCTGCTCGGCCGGCGAGGAGTTGGTGTCCCGCACGCAGCTGCGTTTCTGCCGTTGCTGCTGCCCTTGCTGGATGTGCTGAGCGGTACTTGCCAGCCCTGGCGGGGACCAGTGCTCTTGGCAGGCAGTATCATCGCCATACTTCTCTTCGCGGTACGACTGAACCTCTGGAGCTGGCTGGCCTTGACGGTCGCTCTTCCCTTGATCATCTATCTGCCTGATCTCTCACCCTACGTGGGACGTGCGGATACCTTCGAATTCCAGGTTATCGGCCCCCAATTGGGGATCGCCCACCCGAGCGGTTATCCGCTGTATACTCTGATCTGCAAGTTTTTCTCGTGGCTGCCCTTCGGTTCTGTTGCCTGGCGCATAAATCTCTCCTCGGCGGTCTTCGCTGCGTTGGCCGCCGGCTGTCTCTTCTTGGCTCTGGTGTCCGACCTGGATGACGACGTTGCTGAGCGGGCGCGCCCGGTTGCGTTCCTGGCGGCCATGGTTCTGGCATTTTCACCAACACTATGGTCGCGTTCAATCGAAGCCGAGGTCTATGCGCTGAATGGTTGCCTGGTGGCGCTGGCCCTTCTGCTTGCAGTCTGTTGGCACGCGGGCCATCTCCAGCCGCGACGTGCCTGGCCGGCCCTGGGGCTCTTGATCGGTGTGGGGATTTCCTCCCACATCACGCTGGGGGCCCTCGCCGCCTTGGCCGCCACCGGTCTGCCGGTCAAGCGGTTGCGGCCACGTGCCTGCACGCGGGCTCGCACGTGGGGATTGGCGCTGCTGTTGGGCCTCTTGGGTCTCTCTTTGTATGCCTACATCCCTTTGCGATGGCCCGCGGTCACGGGCGGTGAGTGGATGTCACCGCAGGCGTTCTTCCGTTTCGTGACCAATGCCGATTCCGGCGGCGCGCTGCGTCCGCTGGCCTTCTACCAGGATCCGGCTCGCTGGGCACTGGTCGGTCGTCTCTTCGTGGCCCAAGTTGGGTGGGGTGGACTGCTCCTGGCTGTGGTCGGCCTAGTGACATTGGCGCGGCGGCGCCCGGCTCTGGCAATGGGGACGTTGCTCAGCTTCGGGGCTTGGGTGTGGTTCAATCTCGGTTTCTATGTCGCGGAGCCCGACTACTCCGCGTTTCTCATCCCAGCTCACGTGGTGCTGGTCTATTGGTTGGGGCGCGGGGCACTGGCAATCGACCGCGCCGCGCCGATACACTATCGGTCGCTGCGTCCGGGTTACCTCACGCTGCTGGCTGCCTTGGCGTTGAGCCGGATCTGGCAGACTGGCCCGACGTTGGATACCAGATCTCAGGGGCGCGCGGACGAGGCCTGGGCTCGTTACGTGTTGGCGCAGCCGCTGGTGGAGGATGCCGCCATTCTTGCGGACAGCGAGAAGTTCCCGCCGCTCTACTATCTTCAGCAGGTCGAGGGGCTGCGGCCTGACCTGGATCTGGTCACACTCTTCAGCGAGGCTCAGTACCGGGCGGATCTTGAGGCCAGGATAAGCGCAGGCCAGCAGGTTTACCTGGCGCGCTATCTGCCGGGGATGGATGCGTTTGGTGCTAGCTCTCAAGGGCCGCTCGTCGCGGTCGCTGCCCCGGCGCCGGCGTTGCGCCCGGCAGATGCCGGGGGGAACAGCGGTGTCGATTTCGGTGGTCTGATGACGCTGGTGGCCCACAAACTCGTTGTTGATCCTGAGGACCGCCCACTGCATCATCTTACCTTGACGTGGCAGGCGCGCACAACCGACATCGATGATCTGGAGGTGCGGCTACGCCTGCTCAGCCCCGCTGACGGCTCGGTCGTGTGGAAACTG
>JAGHDT010000523.1 GCA_021159805.1 Anaerolineae bacterium | reverse complement strand
CCACCTCCGCGCCGGCACGCACTGAAGCGCTCTCCTTCATCGGCTGCGCTGCCTCGCCCCTCGCCCGGACATACGCTGTCAGCAAGCCGGTGAAGAAGCCTACCGTCATCAACGCAAGATAGGTCGGATAGTCCCACGTGTTCGTGGCACGCAGCGCGCCGGCGACCAGGCCGGCGAGCAGCAGACTTCCCGCAGGCTGCGGTAACGCCCAGCGGGCCACCCGTCTCAGGCTATGCCGCACCCCCCGTACGGACTCCCCTACCTTGGTGAGACAGCGGTTGGCCGTGCCCAGTGCCCACTGCAGTGCGACAGCGAGGGCAATCTGTGTCAGAGGCAGCGCCATCGCGTGTGCGTGCAGGTCAGCGTACAGGAACGTGAAGGCCGGGAACTCGTTGATTGGCCCAACCTCGCCGGGCTCGATGGGGATGATACGTGTCGCGTCCCAGTACCACCACTCCGGACGGAATGGCAGCGCGACCCCTTTGGCTACGACTTTCCAGATCCCTACCAGCATAGAGATCAGCTCCGGGTATCCCGGTATCAGGCTCTCAAAGTGCACGTCTCCCAGTTGGGCGAGACCGTTTGCCAGGAGACGAACCTCGCCGAGATTCCCCAAGATCACCACCATCACGACACCCCAGATACCGGCACGCAGGCCTCGGCGCTCGTCCCCGCCGGCCAGGTTACTCACCAGCGTATAACCCCCTACCCCGGTCAGTGCAAAGAGCGATGGTATGGCGAGGTTGTAGGCGACACTGGGCACGATGCCCAATGCTTTGGTGAGGCTGCCCACCAGCACAAAGCCGAAGTAATAGTAGTTAAGCTTGCCGCCAGCGAACCAGGGATCATACGGCGGGAACCAGGTGGACTTGATCACGGCATTGAAGTAGGCAAAATCCATAGGCTTTTCCCCACCCACGACGGGGTGCCAGAGATCCGGGTTCATCCATCGAACTCCGACCCATACAAGGAAAAGTAGCAGGAATACCACATCCACGGCGAGCATATTTCGCCACTGCTGGGCAACCAGTGTGCGCAGGCCAGCCCAATGGCGGCGTGCCAGCAAGATCGAGCCCCCGGCCATCGCCAGGAAGAGCAGCCACAGCACGATCCGGGTGAACGGCAGAAAGTGTAAGCTCGCCAGTAGCCAGGCCAGGTAAGTCCAAATCAGCAGGCCGACAACTCGGGACAGACCATAACCGCGGCAGCGCAGATTGGGAAAGAGCAGATAGACGAGCGGGAAGGCAATCCAGCCCAGGAGTGTGAGGAACACAGCCCACATAACCACCGCGACGCGCTGGCTGAGATTCTGTATGGCACGGGTGTTGAATAGCTCGGACCACGTCCCACCATGCTCCTGCTCCGCGCGCATTCTGGCGGAGAGCAGCAGCGAGCTCCCATCATCAGCCGCGCTGCTCTGAGTCGCCTCGCGCGGCGTCATCCATCGCACATCGTCCAACAGTGACTTAGGCAGCAAGGCTTCTACGTTGGCGCGTGAGTAGTCGTCGTTCTTCCGGAAGATCAGGACCGTCGGATGGTCGTAGACACTGAAAGCCTCCTCTGCCGGCCCCAGGTCGATTGAGCAGGGTTTCGCATTGGTGTGCAGGGGCGTCGCCAAGGCGAAGGGCATCTCCTGATCCGGGAACTGGCACGCGCCCAGCGCAGGATATGAGACGAACTCTGCAGCCAGGTCGAACCCTAGAGTTCCACTCAGTAGGAGGCGGTAGTACTCCGTTGTCAGAGGATAGCGCTGGGGCAGCCTGGGGATCGACGCGTAGAGGCGGTTGCTGGATAGCACGATGACGTCGGCCTCGTCCAGCCAGTTGAACAAACTCACGCGTTTCTGAACGGTATCGTCATCATAGTTGTTGAGCTGCCCACTTGAGCTGGAGCTGAGTCCCTGGTACCAGTTGAAGAACGCGTCCCTCCCCTCCATACGCAGCGGAAGCGGATCGTCCCAATGCTCATTGGCGACCACAGAGGCGTTAACGGATACAGCCGGGCCGTCCACCAGAGCGAGCTCCAGCGGGATGATTTCGCCTTCTTCGAGACCAATGGGAGTGTGAAACTGCATGGACAGCACGACAGAGTCAAGCCCCGGTATGTCGACCGATGAACTGGTGATCCCGTCCCCAACAGCAGCTCGCACTATGCGGTCCCCATTGACGCCGTTGCCGCTGACTTTGGGCAGAGAGATCCCTGTAATGCGTGCACTCCGTGGCGCGATGAACGAGACCGTGGCGACGTTCTGGTCGGGCGTCAGGGTAAGACGCGGGCTCCACGGTACATTGAAGGTCTCACCACTCTCCGTCTGGAGCACCACAGCTGTCGCGATGTTGTCGTACATCCATCGCGATGCCTCGATCCGTGTGAGGGGGTTGCGATACAACGAGAGAAACGCGAGACACCAAATCCCTGCGCCTGCCACAAGCAGATAGGGCAAAGCTCGCGCCAAGGGCTGCACGACAGTTCTGCGGATCGCCGAGAGGGCGACATGGATCTCTCCCGACGGTACTTGCACGGATGACTCGTCATAGT
>JAGHDT010000191.1 GCA_021159805.1 Anaerolineae bacterium | reverse complement strand
GCAGTAGAGGGCTCTCTGCATTCTGTTTTCAGCGTGACTGTACAATCCTTAGGCACGTTTCTGAGATGTTCCACCAAGTCATCAAGATCGAACGGATGATATGCCTTCTTCCCCACTTGCGTTCGCTGAGACACTGAAAAACTGCACGGATTTCGGATGGCACTCCAGCACGATTGGTTTTAACAATCCTTGTTCGACAATCCTGCATTGGCTTGTTTTGTGTCTGAATATACATTGATGTCAGTTTCAGTGCGCCCATTGCCAACGCGTCATTTGACAATGACAAGTGGACTGGATGGGCAGCTCGCCCATTTATACAGTGTCAGGTATCCCGTGAGTTAATCTAGATATCAGGGGGCTAGTCGACCAATGACCTGGCAGAACCATCCTTGGGAGAAGCGCTACGCAAGAGAAGGTCACGTCTACCCCGAGCCATTTCTGGGTCTCCCCGAAGTCGTTCGGATCTTCAGAGAGAACGGCTGCCAATACATCCTTGATCTTGGTTGTGGCACCGGAAGGCGTGCGGTGCACATGACCAAGGCCGGTTTCTCCGTTCTGGGCACGGATATCTCCTGGACAGCTCTGAAGCTTGCCCAGGCCTGGGCCCGGGAGGAAGCGATCACCGTACCGTTGGCGCATATGGACACGCGGCGGGGGCTCCCGTTTGCCCCAGCGACTTTCGATGGCATACTGTCCACGCAGGTCATCCATCACGCGATACTGGCAGAGGTCCGCAGGACAATCGAGGATCTCTATAGGGTCCTCCGCCCGGAGGGCTTCGCATTCGTCACCGTGTCAGGACGCCGGGGTGATTGGTGTGATTGGGGGTCATTTGAGGAGATCGAACCCGCGACTTATGTTCCCCAGGCTGGGCGGGAGCCCGGACTCCCCCACCACATCTTCAGCGAACCAGATCTACGATACGAGTTCCGGGCCTTTGAGGTCCTGGGCACCTCATATAGGGCTGATGGGAAAGTTCTGACTATTTGGGTGAAGAAGCTATGAGCGAGGCCGTTGATGATTCGCTGGAGCGGACCCGGGATGAGCGGCAAATCGCACTGAAGGCATATGAAAGGAGTACGCGAGAATGGATGAGGACCTACATCGTCTACGTTGATAAGCCTGGGCAATCTGAATGGGCCACAATTGGCGGCGGCATCGGGGCCTATAACGAAGAGCAGGCGGGTGACGATAGCTCCAAGAGCCTGTGTTTCGCTCTTCGGGCACCCGACGAGGGGATCGTCGGAGGGCTGATAGGCGCAACGCACTGTGATCAGTTGTATGTAGACCTGATGTGGGTGAAGAGCGAGCTTCGTGGCTGCGGATACGGGCATCGCCTCCTGACGCTTGCTGAGGATGAGGCACGGAAGCGGGGTGCCAAAATGCCTATCTGGACACCTCCGGCTTCCAGGCGCCAGACTTCTACAAGCAACAAACATAGATGTCAGGTGTTTGGCGAACTGCAGGATTTCCCCCCTGGGTACCAACGCTACTTTCTCACAACACAGCTTTGAAAGGTGGTAGTTGCATCCTGGGACGGTGGGACTAGTATAGAGAGCGCAAGAGCGCGAAGTGATCAGTTGTATTAGGGAGGGAATGTGGCGATGAACATAGGTGAGATTCGAAGTCTCCTTGGCGATGAAGCGGACTCGCTGCTTAATCATACGTGTACGACCGTGCCGAAAGAGCAGCTCCATCTGCCCGGCCCGGATTTTGTGGATCGCGTGATCGCGCTGAGCGATCGGCCAACGCCGGTCCTCCGCAGTATGCAGTCGTTGTTTGATCACGGACGCCTGGGTGGGACGGGCTACGTTTCCATCCTGCCGGTGGATCAGGGCATTGAGCACTCGGCCGGTGCCTCATTCGCGCCGAGCCCGATCTATTTCGATCCTGCGGCCATTGTTGAGCTCGCCATCGCTGGCGGCTGCAACGGTGTGGCATCAACTCTGGGTGTGTTGGGTGCAGTGGCCCGCAAGTATGCGCACAAGATCCCGTTCATCGTCAAGGCCAACCACAATGAGCTGTTGACGTACCCGAACAAGTACGATCAGATCTTTTTCGCGCAGGTTGAGCAGGCTTTCGAGATGGGGGCTGTCGGCGTCGGCGCGACCATCTACTTCGGTTCTCGTGAATCCTCACGCCAGATCATCGAGGTGAGCAGGGCGTTTCATCGCGCGCACGAACTGGGCATGACCACCGTTCTCTGGACCTATTTGCGCAATTCGGCGTTCAAGACGGGCGGCAAGGATTACCACGCCAGCGCGGACCTCACCGGCCAGGCTAACCATCTGGGTGTGACGATTGAGGCCGACATCATCAAGCAGAAGCAGCCTACGCTGAACGGCGGGTACAGGGCGATGAATATGGGCGACTCAAGTTATGGTCGCTTTGATGATCGGATCTACACCGAGTTGAGCTCCGAGAATCCGATTGATCTCTGCCGTTACCAGGTGATCAACTGCTACATGGGCCGCGCGGGCCTGATCAACTCCGGTGGCGCTTCGGGGAAGAACGACGTGGCGCAGGCCGTTCGCACTGCGGTGATCAACAAGCGTGCCGGTGGTACCGGGCTGATCACCGGGCGCAAAGCCTTCCAGAAGCCGATGGAGGAGGGTGTGGAGATCCTCAACGCCGTACAGGACGTCTATCTCTGTGAGGATGTGACGGTCGCCTAGGCTGTATCCACCGAAAGAATTCACGCAAAGGCGCGAGGCCGCAAAGAAATCAAGATAGGCTTTACAGATGAGAAACCGGGTTTCTTCCGAAAAAACCCGGTTTCTTTCTCCGGGATCTCAGGACTCCTCAGCCGTCTGCGTGCTCGGTTCTATGTCATAACCTACACTTTGCCGACGGGGGCGACGTAGATGGCAAACTCCTCCTCGCCGTCCACACCCAACAGCGCGTCTGCTGCGGCTTGGCTGTAGGCTGCAATGGCGCACGTGCCGGCACCGATGGATTCTGCGGCGAGGTAAAGATTCTCGCAGACGTGTCCGGCGTCCATGTTGACGAGTTTGGGCGTCATCAAAGCGTAGCGCCATTCGGTTCGGTAGGGCACGGCTGTCCATAAAAAAGTCACGGCGCTGGTTCCCACAAAGGTCTGATCGTGGCAAGCCGCCGCGGCTCTCTGCGGCAGGCCAGGGTCCGCCAAGAGCAACTGCAGCTTGTGCTCAAGTGACAGGTAGCGATAGAGACCGACCTCCAGTCCCTCCACTCGGCTCACTACAAGATAAGTCTCGAACGAGTGCCGGGCACCGGCTGATGGCACCGTGCGGCGAACGGCAATGCCACCACGCCACACCCGGTGGACGCCCTGCGTGGCCCAGGCCAGGTAGGCCAGTTCATCCAGCGTCAATGCTTCGTCTGTGAAGCGGCGCCTGCTCTGCCTCCGTGCAATGGCGTCGCGCACGGAGAGTTCCCCGAGGGTCATTTCGCTCACCGGCGGCAGGTCAATGAGCTCGGCGTCCTGGGGATATGGCTTCTGCAGCGGTGGATGAGGCAATCGCCGTTGTTGGTCTGTGGGCCGGCCTTGCATCTCCAACCAGAGGTCGCTCTTCATGAACTTACGGTAATCCTTTGGTGTCGGCATAGGTCTCCTTGCTCATCCGGCTAATTGCAGCGAATTGGAAACTATCCTAGCAGCTACCCTGGTAGCCGGGGTCGGGGGGGAGATTGGGCTGTTTGGCGGCCTCTCTGGCCAGCTGATCGCAGCGCTCGTTGCCGGTGTTGCCGGCGTGTCCCCGGACCCATACGAACTCGACCTGATGTGTCTTGAGGAGAGTGAGCAACCGCTCCCATAGATCCGGGTTGATCGCTTTTTCCTTCTTGTTGCGCATCCATCTGTTGCGCTGCCAGCGTCTGGCCCACCCTTTGGTCACGCTATTGACCAGATACTGAGAGTCCGTGTGGAGGGTGACGCGGCAGGGCTGTATCAGCGCCTTCAGCGCTTCGATGGCGGCCAGAATCTCCATGCGGTTGTTGGTTGTGCAGCGAAAGCCGCCCGAGAGCTCTTTGGTGTGGCTGTTGTAGCACAGGACAGCGCCATATCCGCCGGGACCGGGGTTGCCGAGTGAGCTGCCGTCGGTGTAGATGATGATGTGTTTGGGTTCCATGGGGCTATTGT
>JAGHDT010000473.1 GCA_021159805.1 Anaerolineae bacterium | reverse complement strand
CATCAGCTGAGACTGACGAAGAAGCCCGGCGACTTCTCGAATTGCTTGGGATGCCGTTCCGGCACTAAGGCAGCGATCGAGGCAAACGCGAGAGCTGTGGAGTTTTGAACAAGGAGTGAGGTATGGCGAAAACTTGTATGCCGATTCGCGAAACTCGGCGCAAATACGAAGTGCGTGTGCGCAATCGTTGTTCTCGCTGTGGTCGGCCAAGAGGCTACTACCGTCGATTCGGTATGTGCCGAATCTGTGTCCGTGAACTGGCCTTGGAGGGGAAAATCCCCGGTATGGTCAAGTCCAGTTGGTAAGGGGGTGCTAGGATGACAATGACAGATCCAATTGCCGATATGCTGGCACGAACACGGAATGCTTTGATGGCCAAACACACGATGGTGTCGATTCCTTCGTCCAAGATGAAGATCTCGATCGCCAAAATCCTCAAGGATGAGGGTTACATCAACGATTACCGTGTGGTAAAAGAGAAGGATGGTCAGTATCCAGTATTGCAGTTAGCTCTCAAGTATGTGGGTGACGTAAAGCACCAGCGTGCGGTCATCACGGACTTGAAGCGCGTCAGCAAGCCTGGGCGCCGCATTTATACAGCCGTCAAGGAAATCCCATGGGTGCGGAGTGGTATGGGCATTGCAGTGCTCTCCACGCCCAAGGGAGTTCTTACGGGGCAGCAGGCGCGCCGACTCAATGTGGGCGGCGAGATCCTGTGTTACGTCTGGTAGCCGCGGCCCTGAAGGCGCGCGTTGCCGGTGGGAGATAGGGAGGTAGACAGTGTCTCGTATAGGAAGAATGCCGGTCCCGGTTCCATCGGAAGTCGATGTGACCATTGAGGGAAGCACGGTCATGGTCAAGGGCCCCAAAGGGGAGCTGCTCCAGGAGTTCAATCCTGGCCTGACCATCACTCTCAAGGATGCTACTGTTCAGGTTGAGCGCCCTAACGATGAGCGCAATTACAGAGCGCTGCATGGCCTGACACGTGCACTTATCAACAATATGGTCATAGGGGTAACCGAGGGGTACAGCAAGACACTGGAGATCCGTGGTACGGGGTATCGCGCGGTGCTTGAGGGCAAGAGCTTGGTAATGAGCCTTGGTTTTTCACATCCCGTGGTTGTAGAACCACTTGAAGGGATCGTGTTCGAGGCGAACCCCCGCGCCAGCACGGTCACTGTCAAGGGTTGTGACAAAGAGCTAGTAGGCCGTGTTACTGCCGAAATTCGAGCTTGGCGTCCCGTCGAGCCCTATCTGGGCAAGGGAATTCGCTACATCGATGAGGTGGTACGACGGAAGGCTGGGAAGACTGGTCAAGTGATCTAGTGTGGAAGTTGACTGGTGCGGGCACAACACGCTCATTGAAGTGTTGTTCAAGAGACGAAGTTGCTCTCGAGCCAGCAGATTGAGTACGTGGTACTGAGGGTTGAGAAAAGATGAAACCAGAAGTTAGTCGTGAGAAAGCCCGAGATCGGCGTCATAGACACATCCGCAAACGTGCGGTAGGGACGCCAGTACGTCCACGTCTGAATGTCTTCAGAAGCTTGAATCATATCTATGCTCAGGTTATCGATGACAGCGCCGGTTTGACGCTGGCATCCGCGTCCACGCTCGATCACGAGGTCCGTGATCAGGTAGTCGGGCTCAAGAAGACTGAACAGGCAAGCGTCGTTGGCAGGACTGTCGCCGAACGGGCAGTTGCGAAGGGTGTAGAGAAGGTCGTGTTTGATCGTGGGGGCTATAAGTATCACGGTCGTGTTAAGGCCCTCGCTGAGGCGGCGCGTAAGGCCGGCTTGGAGTTCTAGTTAACGGCACGCTGTTCACTGCGTCCAGCTGGAGGAAGTATGGCAGAACGAAGTCGAAGATCCCGAAATCGCAGGGGCGAGGAAGAACGGGACGAACTGGATGAGCGTATCGTCGACATCACACGTGTCGCCAAGGTGGTTAAAGGCGGACGTACCTTTGGTTTCCGTGTGACGGCGGTCGTTGGTGATAACAAGGGACAGGTCGGCTTTGGTATGGGCAAGGCGCGTACTGTGCCCGATGCCATCGCCAAAGCAACGAAGAAAGCACGCAAGGATATGCACGGCGTTCCGTTGGAAGGGACGACGATTCCGCATAAGGTTCTTGGTGTGTGCAGCGGCGCGCGCGTGATGTTGCGCCCGGCGACCCCCGGTACTGGGGTTGTTGCCGGAGGCGGTGTGCGTGCGGTCCTGGGGGCTGTGGGAATCCACGATGTGTTAACGAAGTCAATGGGAAGCGCCACCGCCGTTAATGTGGTTCAGGCGACCATGGACGCGTTGAGCCAACTCCGGAGGGTGGAGGAGGTAGCGGCGGAACGTGGCAAGCCGGTGGCTGAGGTTATGCCGTTCTGGCGCCGGAGGAGGGCATAATGGCGAAGGTGTTGCGCATTAAGCTGGTCCGAAGCTCGATCGGCTACCCCGGGCGGCAGAAACGTACGGTCAAGGCTCTGGGTCTGCGTAAGCTGAATCAGACCGTTGAGCGAGCTGACACGGCGTCGGTGCGCGGTATGGTGCAGAGCGTTATTCACCTCGTTGAGGTTGAGGAAGTCGAAGTATAGCGGGTTGGAGGCTATTGGATGAAGCTACATGACTTGCGCCCTGCAAAGGGTGCCAAGAAAAGGCGAAAGCGTGTAGGGCGCGGTATCTCGGCGGGACAGGGCAAGACCGCCGGCCGAGGTACAAAGGGCCAAAACTCGCGCAGCGGGGGTGGGGTAAAGCCCTATTTCGAGGGTGGTGCGTTGCCGTTGGTCCGAAAACTCCCCTTTGTTCGTGGTTACAATTTCTTTAATCCGTACAAGGTTGAGTTTGTGCCGGTGAACGTGGGTGACCTAACCACGCGTTTCTCCACCGGGGCCGATGTCTCGCCTGAGAGCCTGGGCTCAGTGGGGCTGATCGGTGACGTGGACGATCTCGTGGTCGTCTTGGGGCGGGGTGAGGTCGAGTTTCCCTTGCATATCAAGGCTCATCGTGTGTCGGCATCGGCCAAGGAAAAGATCGAAGCCGCTGGCGGCACAGTGGAGCTGTTGCCCTGGACGCGCGGTGGATATCGGACGCGCTAGGGGGTGACCCTGCCAGGTGTCGCGGCCTACCTAAACTAGATGGAGGGGAATGATGATTGAAGCCCTGCGCAATGCCTTCAAACTGCCGGATTTGCGTCGGCGGATGTTGTACACACTCCTGATCCTTGTGGTTTTCAGGATGGCGTCAAACATTCCCGTGCCTGGGGTGGACCGGCAAGCTTTGAGTGCTGTCTTCAGCTCTGCTTCCACTTCGGCAGCGAGCCAGTTCGCGGGGTTGCTGGACCTGTTGTCGGGTGGTGCGGTGTCCAAATTCTCGGTTCTGGCGGCGGGTGTCTACCCATATGTAACAGCCCAGATCGTTGTGCAGTTGCTGATCCCGATCTTTCCCAAACTTGAGAAGCAGATTCAGGAAGAAGGTGAGGGCGGACAGCGCAAGATGAACCAGTGGGTCTACTACCTGACAGTACCCCTGGCGGCCCTGTATGCATTCGGCCAGGCGCAGCTCTTCCGGGCTGCCGCGGCGGGTTCTCGTCCGATTCTTCCGGATTTCGGTTGGGGACCGGGGATGATCCTGCCAACGATTACCATCTTGGTGACGATGACCGCCGGCACGCTGCTGGCTGTCTGGCTGGGCACATTGATCACTGAGCAGGGTGTCGGCAATGGTCTGTCACTGATCATCTTTGGTGGCATCGTATCCCGAGTGCCGCGCAACTTGCGCAGCATCGCTGACACAGACAAGGCGATGGGTGTGGTCGTCTTCTTGATCATCACCGTTCTGACGATGCTGTTCATCGTGTTCGTTCAAGAGGGCGAGCGACGCATCAAGGTTCAGTATGGGAAGCGTGTGCGGGGCATGAAGGTCTATGGAGGGGGAAGTACTTACATTCCGCTGAAGATCAACACCGCCGGCATGATTCCCCTGATCTTTGCGCAGTCGATCCTCGCGTTCCCCGCGGTTATCGCACAGTTCTTCTTGAGCAGCACGAATCCTGGTGTGAAGAACCTCGCGGAAGGTGCCGTGGGTTTCTTCAGCGGGTCGAATCCGTGGTACGCACCGATCTACTTCCTGGCTGTGGCGGGATTTACCTATTTCTATACTTTCGTAATGGTTGAGCAGCAAAATCTGGCTGAGACGCTGCAGAAGCAAGGTGGGTTTATCCCCGGTGTTCGTCCGGGTCGGCGGACTGAGGAGTACATTCTGGGTATCTACAAGCGCATCACGTTGGTAGGTGCTGTGTTCCTGGGTCTTGTGGCCGTACTGCCGTACATCGTGGGGTTGTTTATGACTTCCAGGCAGATGCTGATCCAGAGTTCGGGTCTGCTGATTGTGGTAGGGACGGTGATGGATACGATGCGTCAGCTGGAAGCCCAGTTGCTGATGCGCAACTACGAGGGCTTCCTCCGCTAATTGCCAGAGTGTGGTATAATGAAAGACTGTCTTGCCTGCCGTGAAAGTACAGGTGGGGAGACAGAGGTGGGTCCAGGTTCTCGAACCTGGACCTGTTAAGAGAAGAAGGAGCTGTGAAATGAAGGTTTCACCTTCGGTCAAGAAACGATGCCCTAAGTGTAAGATTGTTCGTAGACGCGGTGTTGTGCGCGTGATTTGTGAAAATCCCAGGCACAAGCAGCGCCAGGGTTAAGCTCACCTTTGTCAGAGTCGTAGTTCAGAGGAGGTTGATAGAGCATGGTTCGTATCGCAGGTGTTGACCTGCCGCGAAACAAGCGCATTGAGGTCGGTTTGACCTACATCTACGGCATTGGTCGCAAGACTAGTGTGTCTGTCCTGGATTTGGCTGGTGTGGATTCCACGAAACGTGACTCCGAGCTCACCGAGTCAGAGGTAAGCTCCATCCGTGAGGTGATCGACCGCGAGTGTTTGGTCGAGGGTGATCTGCGCCGCGAGGTCCAGATGAATATCAGGCGCCTTATCGAGATCGGTTCTTATCGTGGACTGCGCCATCGTCGGAATCTGCCTGTACGTGGTCAGCGGACGAAGACCAACGCACGCACCAAGCGTGGTGCTAAGAGGACTGTGGCTGGTCGTGGTCGGCGGCGCGGCTCGAAGAAGAAGTAGTCGGCTGAGCCATTTCGTAACGGGTAACAGGAGGTTCTATGGCTAAACAAAGATCTCGACAACCACAACGAGGAGCGCGCTCTCGACATGTGAAGCGCAATGTGCCTCGTGGATGTTTCCATATCAAGACATCGTTTAACAACACGATTATCACGGTCACAGATCCGGAAGGGAACGTTCTGCGGTGGCTGACGCCTGGATCTGTAGGATTCCAGGGAACGCGCAAGAGCACGCCGTTCGCGGCGCGGGTTGCTGCAGAGCGGCTCGCGCAGGACGCGATCTCCAACGAGGGTATGCGTGAGGTCGATGTCTTTGTGAGTGGGGCCGGCCCCGGTCGTGAGGCCTCGCTCCGAGCGATTGCGGCTGCCGGGTTGCGGGTGCGCTCAATCGTCGACGCTACCCCCATTCCACACAATGGATGCCGACCCCCAAAGAAGCGGCGCATCTAGGCGAGGAGAAATAGGAGAAAGTATGGCAAGATATACTGGTCCTGTATGCAAGCTTTGCCGTCGTGAAGGGGTGAAGCTGTATCTAAAGGGCGAGAAGTGCTACACAGACAAGTGTGCTTTCGAGCGACGTTCTTATCCACCTGGACAACACGGCAAGCAGACTAGTTTCCGGCGGCGACGTTCTTCTGATTATATGTTGCAGCTGCGCGCCAAGCAGAAGGCTCGCCGGATTTACGGTGTGTTGGAGAAGCAGTTCCGCCGCTACTTGCGAATTGCGGAGGGACGTGACGGCCTGACCGGTGAGAACCTGCTGATCGTGCTTGAGCAGCGCATGGACAACGTCGTCTATCGTCTGGGTTTCGCTGATTCCCGGGCTCAGGCGCGGCAGCTGGTCCAGCACGGGCACTTCATGGTGAACGGCCGCAAGACTGACATTCCTTCTTATCTGGTGAGGTCAGAGGACGTTATCGGTGTCAAGACGACGAGCCGCAAGACCCGGTATTTCCGCGACCGCCGTGAGCTCTTGGGACAGCGTGAGGTACCTGCTTGGCTAAGCCTGAACGAAGGTGATCTGACAGGGCGAGTTCTCGTCTTGCCGACACGTCAGGAGATCGACGTTCCAGTCGACGAGCAAATGATCGTGGAGTTCTACTCGCGCTAATGCCTAACGCTTTCCTTCGATGTGGGGTGAGGTGTTGACGCTATCACGCTATGTCGGATGAGTTGTGTGTGTGTTAGATCAAACAGGAGGCAACGTGTTAGCAGCGCCAGTTCTGCCAAAGGTGGAAATAGATGTAAACGCTGAACAGTACGGCCGCTACATCATCGGCCCACTGGAAAGCGGCTATGGAGTGACGCTGGGCAATTCCCTGCGGCGAGTTCTGCTCTCTTCCTTGGAGGGAGCGGCGATTACGGCCGTGCGGATTACGGACGTCCCGCACGAATTCACGACGATTCGGGGGGTGCGTGAGGACGTTCTCCAGATCATACTCCAGTTGAAGCAGGTTCGTCTATTCATGGAGGGCGAGGGCCCTCAGTACATGACGCTGCGCATTGAAGGCGAGGGCGTTGTGACGGCGGGCGACATTATCGCGCCTCCGGAGATCGAGATTCTAAATCCCGACCTGTACCTCTTCACTGTGGATGATGAAGAGAGGCATCTCGACCTGGAATTCACTGTGGATAAGGGGCGCGGGTATATGCCCGGGGAAGAGCAAGGGCGCATGCCCATTGGGGTTTTGTCGGTCGATGCGATTTTTAGCCCGGTTCGTCGGGCGAACTTTCGGATTGATCAGGCGCGCGTTGGTCAGTTGACCAATTACGACCGTCTGACGATGGAAGTGTGGAGCGACGGTCGCATGGCACCCTGGGACGCTCTCAAAGAGTCAGCTCGGATTCTGGTGACGCACTTGCGGTTGATTGCAGGGGCGGAGCTTGAGGAAGAGGTCGAGGATGATACAGAGGTCGAAGAGGAGGCTATTCCTCACCAGGCTTACGCGACACCGATTGAGGACCTTGGTCTGGGGGTACGTGTCTATAACGCACTGAAGCGAACAGGCATATCCAATGTTGGTGAGGTTCTGGAGATGTTGATGCGCGGATCAGATGCGCTGTTGTCCATCCGGAACTTCGGCGAGAAGTCTCTCACAGAATTGCTAGAGCAGTTAGAGGTCAAGGGGTTCTGGTCCGAGGAAGACGCAGAGGCATCGGCGTAACTCCGGAAGTGCGTGATGGGGCGTTCCCTGCACGTATTGACCAAGCGAACTCCAAGGGATGGGCAGGCTCTGACCTGTTCGATGATCAGGAGGTTGAGGTATGCGACATCGCGTCGCTGGTAAAAAGCTAAATCGGTCTTCGGCGCAGCGGACGGCCTTGCGTCGGAACATGATGACACAGTTGTTCCGACACGAACGGATTCGCACTACGCGAGCCAAGGCCCAGGCTGTCCGAGGCCAGGCTGAGAAAATGGTAACGTTGGCGAAGCGCGGTTTGGCGGCCGCGGAAGAGGAGCCAGCCAAGATGCTCCATGCACGGCGTATGGCTGCCTCTCGGTTGAACGATCCCAAAATTGTTCAGAAGCTTTTTGATGAGATTGCGCCACGTTATATGGATCGGCCAGGTGGCTATACGCGCATCCTGCGGATCGGCGTGCGCAAGGGCGACGCGGCTCCGATGGTGCTTTTGGAGCTGGTTGAGGAAGCCTAATACCAGCTCTAGGGAGCTGGATTGCGGTAAGAGGGGCCAGCGACCTGAGCCTTGTGAGTGGCTCGGCGGTCCGGTGCCCGCCACAGGTGCTGACGGCGATATAGCGTGCGGATCAAGGCGGTCATTGCGTATGATGGCACGGGTTATGGGGGATCTCAGATACAGGCAAATGCCCCCACAATCCAGGCCGAGCTGGAGCAGGCTTTAGCTCGTTTGACCGGAGTTGCGATCCGGATTGCGGCGTCAGGGCGGACCGATGCTGGGGTCCACGCAGACGGGCAGGTAATTGCCTTCGATACAGAGTGGGCGCACACCCTTGTGGACCTCCGCCGTGGTATGAACGCACTGCTACCGAAGCAGATTGCCGTCTTCGAGTTGCAGGAGGTCGAGCCGGGGTTTCATCCCCGCTATGATGCAACCAGTCGTAGCTATCGCTATAGGATCTATCGTGGGGCTATGCGACATCCGTTCTATGAGCGGTACAGTATCCATGTCCCGCAGGCTTTGGATCTCGAAGCGATGACATGTGCAACGCGGTGTTTGATCGGCCGCCATGACTATCTGGCGTTTGGATCGCCGCCGCAGGGCAGGAACTCGGTCCGCGAGGTCATTCGTGCGGAGTGGACGTATAGGGAGCCATGGCTCACGTTTGATGTCGAGGCCAATGCTTTTCTGTACCGCATGGTCAGAATGTTTGTGGGGACTCTTCTCCGGGTGGGCACGGGTAGGGTGACGCCGGAGCAGTTCAAGGAGATCCTGGAAACACGGGATCGGCAAAGGGCTGGGCCTGCGATAGCTGCCAAGGGCCTCTGCTTGAGATCTGTGACCTATACCAAGGTCTAGATTCTGGAAGTGAGCGGCTCAAAGCCCGGTGTAGGTGGGTCTTGAGCGCAAGAATGTATGAATCGAGCGCTTATACTCAGATAGGGAGTTTTGAACAGGTGAAGAACATAAGAATGTACAAGACTTATGTCGCCAAGCCGGGTGAGGTGGAGCGGGTGTGGTATGTTGTGGATGCAGCGGACCAGACTCTGGGACGATTGGCGACGCGTATCGCGACCGTCCTACGAGGCAAGCACAAGCCACAATACACTCCTCACGAGGATGTTGGTGATTTCGTGATCGTTGTCAATGCTGAGAAAGTTAAGGTCACAGGTAACAAGCTGGATCAGAAGAAGTATTATTGGCACACCGGCTATCCAGGCGGTATTCGTGAGAGAACCCTGCGCCGTCAGCTGGAGCTGCATCCCGAACGTGTCATTGAGCACGCTGTCAAGGGGATGCTGCCGCGTGGCCCATTGGGACGTCGTCAGCTGAAGAAGTTGAAGATCTATAGTGGTCCTGAGCATCCTCACGAGGGTCAGCAGCCGAAACCGTTTGAGCTCTAAGCTTTAAGGAGATGTGAATGTATTATCAAGGTTTAGGACGTCGCAAGACATCAAGCGCGCGTGTGCGTTTGCACCCGGATGGCAGCGGCCAGTTTGTTGTCAACGGTAAGTCCTATCGGGAGTTTTTCGGTCGAGAGGCTGATTGGCTTGATGTGATGCAGCCCCTGGAAGCCACCCAGACAGCCGGTCAGTTTGATGTGACTGTGCTGGTCAAAGGGGGCGGTATCTCTGGGCAGGCAGGTGCAATCAAGATGGGAGTAGCGCGAGCTCTCCTCCAGGTGAACCCGGATTTCCGGCCTGTTCTGCGCACTGGGGGCATGTTGACCCGCGACTCGCGTATGAAGGAGCGGAAAAAGCCAGGTCTCAAACGTGCCCGCAAGGCAACGCAGTACACCAAGCGCTAGTCTTGGACTCGGCGATATCGAGGTAGGCAGGTATGTTAACTGCCTACCTTTTTTTGTTCCGCGACGCGAGCGGCGGCGCGGCGTAGATTCTGTTGCGAGGTAAAATCATGCCTCAGATTACTATTGTGGGCTTGGGGCCGGGTGACGCCGGTGATCTTACACGGGATGCGTGGCAAGTGTTGCAGGAGGCCGGAGAGGTCTGGCTGCGCACGTTGCACCACCCGGTGGTCGCGGATCTTCCAGCCGGGCTGACGTTGCACGCCTTCGACGAAGTTTATGAGCGCTCGGATCGCTTCTCCGAAGTCTATGGCGAGATTGTTCAGCAGATTCTGACGCTGAGCCGCCGGGAGCAGGGCGTGGTCTATGCTGTTCCCGGCCATCCTTTGGTTGGAGAATCAACGGTAACCCGCCTGTTGGCAGTGGCACGGGAGGATAAGGTGCCGGTGCGCATCGTTGGGGGGCTCAGTTTTGTTGAGCCAGCGTTGACGGCTTTGGGGCTCGATGCTCTCGACGGGCTCCAGATTATTGACGCTTTGGATCTACTCTCTCTCAACCATCCTCCGCTCAACCCGGACCAACCGGCGCTGATCGCTCAAGTGTACAGCCGCGCCGTGGCCTCAGAGGTCAAGCTGGTTCTGATGAACCAGTATGACGATGAGCATCCCACGGCGCTGATTGATGGTGCCGGCACGCAGAGCGAGCGTGTCCAACATCTGCCACTCTACGAGATCGATCGCCAGGTTGCCTCGCCTCTCACTACGCTCTACGTGGCGCCGCTGGAAGGTGTCGCCAGCTTTGAGGGCTTCCAGGGGACGATCGCCAAGCTGCGCGCTCCTGATGGCTGTCCGTGGGACCGCGAGCAGACACACGAGACGTTGCGTACGAATCTGCTTGAAGAGTGCTATGAGGTCCTGGAGGCGATCGATGAGGGATCGCCCGAAGCCCTCAGCGAGGAGCTGGGGGATCTGCTGCTGCAGGTGGTGTTGCACGCACAGATCGCCGTCGAGGATGGCGAGTTCCGGATGACGGACGTCATCTCGCATATCGATGCGAAACTGAAGCGCCGTCACCCTCACGTGTGGGCCGGCGTGGATGTGAGTGGGGTCGGCGACGTGGTTGCCAATTGGGAGGTCATCAAGCAACAAGAGCGTGCTGCAAAGGGTGCCGGGGAGCGCTCGCTGCTGGACGGAATTCCCAGGGCGCTGCCGGCATTGGCGCAGGCCGTGGCCTACTCCGATCGTGCTGCACGTGTCGGTTTCGATCGTATTGAGGGCGATGGCGTATGGGGTGACCTACCGGAGACGGTAGCCGCGGACTTGGCCAGGCTGCTGGCTGTGCTTGAGGCCCACCTGGCCTCAGAGGGCCACGCCAGCCTGATGGGGGATGTGCTTCTGGTGATCTCTGATTGGGCGAGACGGCAGCACATCGATCCAGAAAGCGCTCTACGCGGGGCCAACCAGCGGTTTGCGCAGCGTTTCTCCATGCTGGAAACAGCCGCACGTGAGCGCGGTGTGGCGTTGGACGATCTTTCACCCGAAGATATCCACAGACTCTGGGAGAGCCACGGGGTTTCGTAATGTCGGCAGGTCAGGAGGTCACGAATAGTCATCGGAGAGCCCACAGATTCCTTTCGACCACGCGTGGTCGAGGGAAATCTGTGGGCTCTCTTGGTTATTAGCGCGACGCAGAGGCTTGTCGCAGCGCGGACTCTCTCTGTGGATCAGTTGATGTGCGGCGTCAGTTCTTTCATCAACCGGGCTCTGGACTGGTTGCCGATCAAGCGGTTCACTTCCTGCCCATTCTTGAACAGAATCATGGTGGGGATGTTCATCACGCCGAATTGGGATGCCAAACTGGTGCTATCGACGTCCAGTTTGACGATCTTTAGTTGACCATCAAGCTCACCAGACAACTTCTCAAGTAAGGGCGTCAATCGACGACAAGGCGGGCACCAATCGGCATAGAAATCCACCAATACTGGGACCGCGCTAGCGTCGATCACCTCACGGAAGTTGCTGTCATCGACGTACTGTAAACTACTCATCTCCGCACACTCTCCTGTATTTCCTGGTTATCTGGCTCGATTATCGCACGTTGGGCGATGATGTCAAGGATCACGGGGCGTTTCAGGATGGGGCAAGCCACCAAGCCAGGAGACACTGCTCGATTGGTGGGCCGCACAGCGGGTATCCCTAAACAGCTCCATCGCGTTTGGAGTGAGATGATACAGTAGCCGTCATCCCGGGCGAGCTATCCCAGCTGCCAGCTCCACGAAGCACTGAAGCGCGGGATCTTGCGCCCTAAGGGTGCACACGCCCCAAGAGCGTACGCTCTTGGGGCGTCAGATCCTTCACCTTCGCACTATGCTAAGCAGTTGCGCACGTGACCCGTGTGGGACGACAGATGGATTTGGAGCTTCGGGCAAGTGCGATGGCCCTGCAGCCAGGAACGTATCCAGGTTGCTGTCTTGACTCTGTATGCTATACTGAAACCGTAGAGTGGATCCATATTCTGTTTGGTAGGGGCCTTGTCGATGAAGCGGTTCCCTATGTGGACTCTGCTACCGAACCTATGATAGAACAACTTAACAGTACGAACGAGAGTTCGTCAAAACCGGGAGCGAGCAAGAACTCCGACACAGGTCTGGATGCCATACCGGAGAGTGCATTTGAGCAGTCTCCGGTTCTTAGGCGGGGCTTCACTCAGTCTCCCGGGCGAATCCTGGCTCGCGTGACGGCAGCCGGCTGGCGGTGGGGTGGTGATCGCCGGTCTGTTGCGTCCTTTGTCGGTCGCTGGAGTGCCCATCTAGCGATTGTTGTGCTTGCCCTGTTGCTGTGCCTCGTAGGCCGGATTGCTCTCACGCCGATTGACGTTGTGGGCTTTGCGGAGCCGGGGGCTATGTCCCTGTCGGCACCTGCTGGCCCGGTCGCTACGCCGGCTTCACTGGATGTCGGCAATCAAGTGGCTTTCGAACTGCAGCTCCCCAAAGCTGTTGTGCGCCAGGCAAACCCGCTGACAACGATCCCCGAACGCGTACGTCTCAACGTGATTACCTATACGGTGCAAGATGGCGACAACGTCTTTTGGATCGCCGATCAGTTCAAGCTCTCAGCCTATACCATCGTCTGGTCCAACATGGAAACTCTGCAGGGATCGCCATGGCTGCTGCAGCCGGGTCTTTCGTTGGCGATTCTGCCTGTGGATGGTGCCTATCACGTGGTGATGGTCGGCGATACTCCAGAGAGCATTGCCGAGTCGTACGACGTATCTGTGGACGCGCTCTACAATTCGTGGAACACGATTGTACGGGGCCACTCGCTGGCAGAGGGAACGCTGTTGGTCATCCCGGACGCTACTGGCGCGGATTTTGAGTGGGAACCTCCGCCCCCGGACCCTGTTGCTCCGGCCATTGGGCTTGCCTCGGTGAGTTGGGGTTACTGCGGAGACACTGCTGTCTCCGGATATGGTGCTAACGGGTGGTTCATCTTGCCGACAGGCTCCTACGGGGTTTCGGGCTGGACCTTCGCCGATCCACGCAACCCGGGTCATATTGGCCTGGACTACAGGTGTAGTTTGGGCGATCCAATCGTGGCTGCGGACGCCGGCGTTGTGGTATGGGCCGGCTGGAACGGTGGCTACGGCAACTTGGTGCGTGTGCGGCACGGCAACGGATATGAAACGTACTATGCTCACTTCAGCGCTTACGCGGTGAGCTGTGGCGAACCTGTCTATCAGGGACAGATTCTTGGCTATTGTGGGACGACGGGCTGGTCAACGGGCCCGCATCTGCACTATGAGATCCGGTATAACGGCGTTCCTCAGAACCCTCGGCTGTTTGAGCCATAGTTCTTGGTGTCCCCGCGGATTATGAGCGAACCTTCTCAGTGTTCCCCTGTTTGGCGAGGCCCGCTGGCTGTGCACATTATGGCCAGCGTCGCTGCGCGGATTTGGCGTTGGAGCGGAGATCGCGCTGGACAGCGTCCCACGATGGGGCGGTTGACGGCCCACGCTGGGCTGGTGCTGGTCGTTGCGGTCCTTGGCGCTGTAGGCAGCACCCAGTTGAATTCCTCCTCTGACATCACTGGCATCGCGGATTACTCGCTCCTGGACGGCTCTGCGCAGAGTGTAGATGCCGCGTCCGCAGCGGTCGAGATCGTGGAGCGTCCTTACTACCGCGTAGCCGCTCAAGCTCGGATCGCTCGCCAGGCTGATATTCACACAGCCATCCCCGAGCGCCCGCGTCTGGAGATCACCACGTATACTGTGGCGGCTGGGGATACGGCTGAGAAGATCGCCGAAGGGTTTGGTTTGCAGCCGAGCACATTGATGTGGTCGAACCCCGAGATGGAGAAGATACCTGATTTGCTGCGTGTCGGTCAGGAGTTGACGATTCTGCCCCTGGATGGTGTCTATCACACGGTTGAGGTGAGCGACACTCTGGAGAGCATCGCCCAAGCCTACAAAGTGGATGTGGACACTATCACTAGGTGTGCGTGGAACGACATTCCCCCGAACGGCTCGCTATCTGTGGGCGGCAAGCTCATTGTGCCCGGTGGCAGTAAGCCCTATGTCGCGCGCACGGTGACGGCCTATGCCGGTCCTGTCGCTGACAGTGCTGAAGCCTCGGGTATTTTCTCCTGGCCCACATCCGGTGTGTTGACGCAAGGGTATTGGTACGGACACCGCGCTATTGATATCGGTGCGGCTCTGGGCACGGCGATTCGCGCCTCGGACAATGGGTTCGTCAACTTCGCCGGATGGACCGATATCGGCTATGGCTATCTGGTTGTTGTTGAGCATCAGAACGGTTACCAGACCTACTATGCGCACCTGAGCAACATTTTCGTGCGTGAGGGTGAAGCCGTCAGTGGGGGGCAGGTCATCGGTGCCATGGGCAGCACGGGGAATTCAACGGGCCCCCATCTGCACTTTGAGATTCGCTACAATGGGTATCCCACGAATCCGTTGATCTACTTGCCGTAGCTTGAACGAGATGACTGTCGAACCGCGGGCCAGCCGGCTCGCGGTTTCTGGTCGGCGACCTTCGCCAAAGGAGGGTGATTTGTACCTAAGCATTGAGGAAGCGCGCGGTCTGTATGCTGATGCAGATAGCGTGCACGACTTTGACCATATTCTGCGGGTGCTGGCCCTGGCGGAGCGGATCGCACAAGCTGAAGGCGCGGACCTGCAAGTCGTGCGAACGGCGGCGCTATTGCACGACTGGGGGCGAGCTGAAGCGCAGAGCAGAGGGCGCAACCACGCTGATGTGGCGGGCGAGCAGGCGGAGGGCTTCCTCGCATCCCGAAGCGTGCCGAAGGCACAGATCGCAGCTGTGGTCCACGCAATTGTGGCGCATCGCTTCAGGGCTGATCCGCATCCCCAGACGCTCGAAGCCAAAGCGCTCTTTGATGCCGACAAGCTTGACGCTATCGGTGCGGTCGGCATTGCCCGCGCTTTCGCCTACGGCGGAGGGCACAACCAGCGCCTGTGGGCTCCGCGGGACGTCGTAGACGTGGAACGTTGGGAGCGCCACGGGGATGACGCTGGTCTTCATACGGCCGTGCACGAGTTCGTAGTGAAACTGGCGCGAATCGAGGAGCGGCTATACACGGCGGAGGGGCAGCGGATCGCAAAGAGCCGACACCGGTATATGACCGCCTTCTTCGACCGGCTGGACGCAGAGGTCCGTGGTGAACTCTAGAACGAAAAGACCCTTAGATCTCGCCAGGACACAGTTCCGGTAGGATCCAGGGGTCTTGTTGACGTTCAGATGTGTGGCTGTCAGTCGCGCATCCGCAAGTGCGGGTAGAGCAGCACCTCGCGAATCGAATGTTTGTCGGTGAGCAACATAGCCAGCCGGTCGATGCCCATCCCGAAGCCACCGTTGGGGGGCATACCATATTTCATCGCCCGAAGATAATCCTCGTCCATCGGCTGCGCTTCTTTGTCGCCCTCTTCGTAGGCGCGGCCCTGCTGCAGGAAACGCTGCTCCTGCTCGAATGGGTCATTCAGCTCTGTGAACGCGTTACCCATTTCCATGCCGCCGATGAAGAACTCGAATCGCTCCACATGCGTTGGGTCGTCGGGTTTCTGCTTGGCCAGTGGCGAGATCTCGACAGGGTAGTCGTGGACAAAGGTCGGCTGGATCAGCCCCGGTTCCACTTCCGAGAGCAGGTTGTCGACCAGGTGGCCCCACGTCGCATTGCGAGCGGCATCGTAGCCGCGTTCGCGTATGACGTGGCGCAGCGACGCGACGTCCGGATAGGCTACGTAGTCGATGCCGTTTCCCTGCTGGATGATCTCGCGTAACGTAATCCGCCGCCACGGGGAACCCAGTTCAATCTCCTGTCCCTTGAATGACACCGTCGTCGTTCCCAGCGTCTCCTGGGCGGTGTAGGCAACCATCTGTTCGGTGGTTTCCATAACACCGTACAGGTCGGTGTACGCGCAGTAGAACTCCAACTGCGTGAACTCCGGGTTGTGTTTGTAGGATACCCCCTCGTTGCGGAAATCGCGCCCGATTTCGTAGACCCGCTCGAACATGCCCACCAGCAGACGCTTGAGGTAGAGCTCGAAGGAAACACGCAAGTAGAGGTCCTGCTTGAGTTGATTGTGATACGTGGTGAAGGGGCGCGCTGCTGCACCGCCGTAAATGGGCTGCAGGATGGGTGTCTCCACTTCGAGATAGCCGTTGTCGTCAAGCCATCTACGCAGCGCGCCGATCATCCGCGAACGAACACGGAAGACTTCACGAACCTCCGGATTCACGGCCAGATCTGCATAACGTTGGCGATACCGTCCCTCAACATCGGAAAAGGCGCCAAAGCGCGTCACCTTACCGTCCTTGCCCTCATACTCTTTCGGTATGGGCAGGGGGGTGATAGCTTTGGCCAACATGCGAATAGAGGTCACCTGCAGGCTGATCTCGCCGGTCCTGGTGCGCATCATAGGGCCTTCTGCCTCAACGAAGTCACCAAGATCGACCGTCTTCCGGAAGAGATCGTAAGCCTGTTCACCCAAGCTGTTACGCCGGACAAAGAGCTGCAGGCGCCCGCTCTCATCGGCAATGTGGGCGAAGGAGAGTTTCCCCATCACCCGACTGCTGATCACACGACCAGCGACGGTAACTTCGGGCGCTGGCGTCTCCGCACTTTCTGCAGCTTCATAGACAGCAATCGCCTCGGCCGTGGTGTGTGTGCGGTATGACCGCCGGGGATACGGCTCACCGCCCGCCTCGCGGAGACGCTCCAGCTTCTGAACACGCTGCTGTTCGAGGTCGTTGAGTTCCATGATGCTTCCTAGCTACTCGAGATGATCTTGAAAACGATATCACCATCCGGCGCGCGGACGACAGCTTTCTCTCCCACGCGTTTGCCTATCAGTGCGCGTCCGAGTGGGGATTCGTTGGAGATCCGTCCATTGCGGGGGTCAGCTTCTGCCGACCCCACCATCAGGTACTCCTCATCTGTGTCTACGCCCTCTTCACGGACCAGAACGGTGTCGCCCAGGTGAACAATGCCGTCATTGTCTTCCGTTTTGGAGATGATCTCCGCCTTGCGCAGTTGTTCCTCGACCTCGATAATGCGACCTTCGAGAAAGGCCTGTTCCCGGCGAGCCTCTTCGAGTTCGGCATTCTCGATGAGCTCGCCTTCGCTGAGGGCACCGTGTAACCTCGCGGCTACTTCCTGGCGGCGGACTGTGGTGAGAAACGCCAGCTCTTTCTCAAGAGCTTGGAATCCTTCTGGGGTCAGGTAGACTACCGTGCGACCACTCATGTGCTGCTTTCCTCCGGGCCCTGAAATATGTCAGGACCATGATAAAAAGAAAACCCGAGAGCCACGGGTGCTCACAGGTTGGGCAATCATATCACAAAGCTGCGTTTTGTAAAGGTGTTCTAGTGTGTGGAGAAGATGCAATCGGATGAGGACAGAAGCAAAAGAGTGCTATGATAATCTGATTCCCCGGTCATGCCACCGACTCGACATAGCCAGGGCCATCAACCGGCAGCGAGATGAAGAAGCAGCTTCCTTTGCCGAGCTCACTTTCCACCCAGAGCTCTCCCCGGTGGGCCTCCACGATCTGCCGGGCCACGACCAGGCCCAGCCCTGTGCCCTGCGCCTTGTCTTCGCTGCCGGGCAGACGCCGGAATTTCTGGAAGAGGAGGGGAAGCTGGTTCTGAGCGATGCCGGGGCCAGTGTCGCTGACGGATATGATGAGTTTGTTAGCCTGCATCCGCACCTCAACGTCGATGACATCGCCTGCATTGGAGTACTTGACGGCGTTGCTCAACAGATTCAGCAGTACCTGGTGGAGGCGTGCTCTGTCCCCGACAATCGTAGGCGTGTGCTCTGCCGGCGATAGGTGCACGATGCGGTTGTGTTGGTCTGCGCTGGGTTTGATCACAGCTACCGCGTGGTCGATCAAAGCGGCAACGTCGATGACATCCCGGTTCATCGTGATGCGGCCCGATTCGAGCTGAGCCAGATCCAGGAACTGAGTTGCTAAGTCGCTGACGCGTTCGGTCTCCTGCCGGATGGTCGCGATGGCCTGTTTGCGAATCCGCTCATCCAGATCCGGCCGGAGCAGCAGGTCTGCGTACGAGAGGATGGCGGTCAGTGGGGTGCGGATCTCGTGGACGACCTCGGCCACCCAATCGCTCTGCTGAAAGAGCCGGGCGTTCTGTACTGCGACTGCTGCAACGCCGGCCAGTGTGGCGACCGTCTCCCGGTCCTCTTGCGTGAACTTGTGCCGTGTCGTGGTCGTGACTGCTTCCAGGACGCCGATGACCTGCGAGCCAAAGAGCATCGGCGCTGCGATGATCGATTGCGTGGCGTTGATGGCATCAATGTTGTACATGCGAGAATCGCTCTGGGCGTTTTCGACAATGGCCATCTTGTGGTGTGTCGCGACCCAGCCGGCCAGGCTCTTGTCCAGCGGCACCTCCGTGTTTTGGAGGGTGGCAGATTCCGGTCCGGACGTGGCGGCAAAGCGCAGCGTGTCGCTGTCTTCCATAAGCAGGATCGAGGCGCCGTCGGCATCGGTCAAATCCGCTGCTGACTCCACAATCTGCTGCAGCAACGGGCGCATTTCTAGTGTTGAATTGAGCCGCCGGCTGATGTTCAGCAGTTTCTCAAGGGTGCTGATCGTATGTTTGAGGGTGGCTATTCTGTTGTGTTGGCTGTGAGTTTGTCTTGGATGCATATCCTGATCAGTAGCGATGATGGCGGCCTCAATCGGTCACGATGAACTGCACGACACGGTGTATCTGTTGCGTGATCAAGCTCTGAGGTTGGATCTCCACGATTGGTTTGCCGTACTGAATGCTCTCCAGCGCCAAATCCGGTACGGGTGGTATGCTGGCTATCAGCTCACGATGCAGTGTCTGTTCCACCATACTGCGACTAAGGGAGCCCATGGCCGATATACGGCGGATCAGGATAATGCGTGCTTTCTGGCTGCCGATACCCAGTCCGTCGAGGGCGCTCAAGGTCTGTTGGGCCAAAGCCATACCGACGCGATTCGGCTCGACGGTCACGAGAATCGATTCGCAGAGCCTCAGTGCTTCCTGGTAGGGCTCGCCCAAGTCCGGCGGCAGATCCAGCAGGATGTAGTCAAACCGGCTGTTCAGGTATTTTAGGATCGCGCGGACGCGCTGCTTGTCCAACTTTGGGCCTACACCACAAGGCTTGGCTGTGGCGAAGAGCAGCTGCAGTCCTGTGGTGTGCTCAATCATATGGCGGAGCAGCGTTCGCTCGGAGATGTACGATAGCGGCTGCTCGAGCAGCGCCGGTAGGCTGTTCTGGGCCTCCAAGCCCAATTGGAAAGCCATCGTGCCTGATCCCTCGTGGAGCTCGACCAAGGCACTGGGAATGTTGTCATGCATACGGCGAAGTTCGATCGCCGTATTCAGAGCTAGCATACTCGTGCCCAACCCGCCTTTGGTGGGGAGAAAGCCGACGATATGTCCTTGCTCAACCTTCTCCTCGCTGGATGGGTGACGCTCCAAGAGTGCCTCGACCCGTGCGACCAGTTCGCGCGGATGTGCAGGCTTGGTGAGATAGTCATCCGCGCCCGCCTGGAACCCGGTGATCTTGTCGCGCACCGCGACCTTGGCGGTGAACATCAGGATCGGGATTGACTCGGTGGTGGGATTGCTGTGCAGCCTGGTCGCGACTTCGTATCCGTCCATGTCCGGCATCATAACATCCAGGACGATCAGGTGCGGTTGGTTCTCAATGGCCTTTTGCAGAGCTTGTTGTCCATTGGCGGCAGCTAAGATCTTGTAGCCTTGGCGCTCAAGCATCAACCCCACAAGTCTCAGGGCATCTGCATCATCATCAGCGATCAAGATCCTTCGCGTTGCCATAGTCGCACGCTCACTTTCCCACGATGAAGTCTCCCTTATTATACACGGGGTGCCGTGCATCACAAGCCGGGTGCATTGATAGTTGTTGACGTCTAGCCAATAGGTGCGAGCTGTGTGACTAGAAGGCCCGCGACGGCCAGGATAGCGATGACGATCACGCCATAGCGTGTTGTGTTACGCAGTGCGTCGCTCTCGCCGCCGCTCAGACCAACGGTACTGCAGCCGACGATGATCTTGGCCGGTGCAAAGATGGAGCCTGCTGCAGCGCCGGCGTTATGTAGGGCAAGAATTAGCGGAACGTGGAGCCCGAGTGTCTGAGCGACCTGCAGTTGGAATGCTCCCAGCAAGACGTTGCTGTTGGTGTTGCTGCCGGTCATAAAGGCACCCAAGGCGCCAATCCAAGGCGAGATCACGGGGAAGAATTGCCCCGCCAGTGCGGCCATGGCTGTCGCGAGCTCGGAAACCATCCCCCCGACTTGCATAGTGGTTGCCATCGCCATCATGGCTAGGATGCCCAGGGTCGACTTCGTACCGCTTCTGAGCACCCCCCTGCGGATCTTCTCGCCGCTGCCGGCGGGCAGACTCTTGCGCTTCTTAGCCAGCAGCAGCGCGATCAGGGCTGCGTAGACCAGCTGTGCCCCGGGGTGGCCGAAGATGGAGATGCTCTTGGTTTGGGACGCCGCGATCTGCGTGCCGTCCTGCAGTGTGAGCGCCGGCACCTGTACCGCCACGACCCAGCCGTTTAGAAGCGTCTTGAGGGAAGGTACAAAGTTGACGGAGAAAATCACAGCAATCAGCAGCAGATAGGGCAGTATCTTAAGGATCATCTGTCGCGTAGGCATCGCCGCCATCTGGGATTCATCGGACTGTCTACGTCGTATGGAAGCCCACCACGCGCCTACGATGATGCCGGCCAGCGATCCTAGCATAGCTGCGATGTTCACGATGCCGATTCGCACCGCGAGGTACTGCACCAGCACCATAGCGGTGGCCATAGACAGCATAGGCACAATCTCTCGCCGCGGCAGCTTCTTGCCTGCGGCAATCCATAGGACCATGAAGCCCACCACAAAGCACACGAGGCCGAGCATAATGGCCATCCAGGGGGCGATGACGGCGCCATCAAGACCGGTGGCTGTCACCAGGGCTTCGTAGGAAGCACCCAGCGAGCCGAATGAGACCGCCCAACTGTGCCCCAGCGAGGCCATCACGACGGCCTCCAATGCCGGAACTCCCATAGTGACGAGGATCGGTGCGACCACTGCGACCGGTACCCCGAAGCCGCCCACGCCTTGGAGGAAGGAGGTGAATCCCCACGCCAGCAGCAACAGCTGGAGTATGCGTCCAGGCGCCAACTGTCTGAGCATCTCGCTCATCGAACGGAGTGTACCATCGGCTTCGGTCACACGGAAGAAGAAGAGAGCGCCCCAAATGATGTAGAGCACGTAGACGGCGCGGAAGAAACCCTGGACCTGGGCCCAGAGAAGGGCCTCCGGTCCGACGCCGAATCTGAGGAGGGCGATGATCAGTGCGGAAATCCATCCTGCGGCCCCGGCCTTTGATCCGCTCCAGCGGAACCCTGCCATGAGTGTGAGAACGACAATCAGGGGAACTGCGGCCAAAACTATATTCATAGGACCCTACCTTGATTTCTCAGACGATCACAGCACCACAAACAGAAGAGAGGAGATGTCGGCACAGGACAGTGCCGACATCTCCTCTGTGGGCCGCGGCGGGCGTGGCGCCGCGCTGATGTTTTTCATGGAGCATGAAATGCAGATTAGTTCTCTCCGTAGAGCTTCCCCTTCAGCAGCATCAGTTCGCGTTTGAATTGATCATCCTGCTCGAGGCGGGCTCGCACGCGCTCGTAGCCGTAGAGCACGGTAGTGTGATCGCGTCCGCCAAGCTCGGCGCCGATCCGAGGAAGCGACGCATCCGTTTCCTCTCGCATTAGGTACATCACGACCTGGCGTGGATGGGCGATGCGGCGGGTTCGGCGTGGGCTGCGCAACTCTTCGGGTGTCACATCATAGAAAATCCCCACGGTCTTGACGATATCTTCGGCGGAGATCTCCGGGCGGTTGGGCAGCAGGCTTGCCAGGGCCTTCTCTGCAACGTTTCTGTCAAGCGGGAGATCAGTGAGTTGACTCATCGCAACGACGCGATTGAGTGCCCCTTCGAGCTCTCGGATATTGCTCTCGATGTTTGTCGCGATGTAGCTCAACAAGTCGTTGGGAACCTCGATGTCGAGCTTTTCAGCCTTGGTTTGCAGGATGGCCATACGCGTCTCATAGTCGGGTGACTGGATGTCCACGACCAGGCCCCACTCGAAGCGTGAACGCAGCCGCTCCTCCAATGTCACCATAGCCTTGGGCACCCGATCACTGCTCAGCACGATCTGGCGGCCGTTATCCCGCAGTGCATTGAAGGTATGGAAGAACTCCTCCTGTGTACTTTCCTTGCCGGCGATGAATTGGATGTCGTCAACCAAGAGCACGTCGGCCGTCCGGTATTTCTCCCGGAACTTCTCAGTAGTATGGGTTCGAATTGACTCGATCAGGCCGTTGGTGAAAGTCTCGGAGGTGACATAGAGCACCTGCATGCTTCTCTGGTAGCAGTGATGCCCGATGGCATGGAGCAAGTGCGTCTTCCCCAAACCCACGCCGCCGTAGACAAACAAGGGGTTGTAGGCCTCGGCAGGGGATTCTGCGACTGCTTGCGAGGCAGCCTGCGCCAGGCGGTTGCTCGGCCCAACGACGTAAGATGCAAATGTGTAGTCGGCATTGAGCCCGGGATCATATGGCAGTTGCCGTGGCATTGATTCCTCTTCTTGGAAAAGCACCGGGACAGCCTTGTTCGGGCGTTTGCTCTGCCATACCACAAAGCGCGCTTCCACATCCTGATCTGTCAGGCGGGTGAGCGTGCGTCTGATAACCGGATAGAGTCGGTTTTCCAACCATTCTACTGCGTAACCATTCTTGACGCCAACAACCAGAGTGTTCTCATTCTCCAGGCCGATGCTGTGAGTGTCGCGCAGCCAAGTATCGAAGGTTGCGCGCGCCATCTTCAGTTCGAGCTCACCCAGGGTTGCCTGCCATAATCTCTGAGGGTTTACCTTATCCATACACATCCTCTTGAATGGTGACGGTGTTAGAATACTCTTACATAATCGCGCTCCGCAAAGTGCGGCAATGTCTGTGGTTGCTCAGACGCTCCAAGCTATCCCGGGAGTGTCCCGGGGCGGTGTTCGTACCATCAGCCCGTAGTCTTTGGCATCAGTTCTGGATTCACTGGGCGACGATAATCTCTGATCACCATGGATATTCTACCAAAAAGCCCGCCCTCAAGCAATAGCTCGGCGGCGATATTCCCTTAATATGGTATAAACTTTAATCTTGCACTCATGTATGTGGAGAGCAATCTGCATTATACCTAGATGTGCCGTCTATGGCGATGCTGTTACCCCTATATGCTGTGGATGATGTGGATATGTCTGTGGATAACGTTGAGTCATTTGTCCTCACACAGCATTTGGCTATGTAGCGGCTATTATGATACAGAAAATGTATTGCCGGTCCGGTCGCCACGTTGTCCATTGCGCTTCGATTCACGAGACAGCT
>JAGHDT010000094.1 GCA_021159805.1 Anaerolineae bacterium | reverse complement strand
GTCCATATAATGTGTGGTGACGAACACTGTGACTCCATCGGCGACTAGCCGGTAGAGCAGCTCCCAGAAGGACCGCCGCGACACCGGATCCACACCAGCGGTTGGCTCGTCGAGAAAGACCAGCTCGGGCCGATGCAGGATGGCTGCACCTAGCGCCAGGCGCTGCCGCCAGCCACCTGACAGATCCCTGGCGTGCGTCCGCTCGTGCCCTTCCAGACCCGCCGTGTGCAGCGCGTCCTGGATGCGGGCCCTCAACGCGTCGTTGTCAAGTCCGTACGCCCGCCCGTAGAATCGAAGGTTCTGGAGCACGGTCAGATCGTTGTACAAGCTAAACCGCTGTGACATGTAGCCGATGCGGGTTCGGATCTCTTGAGGATGTTCGGCCACCGTCACACCCAACACTTCTACCTCCCCAGCCGTGGGTTTCAGCAACCCCAGCATCATACGGATCGTGGTAGTCTTTCCCGCACCATTTGGACCGAGAAAACCGAATATCTCCGCCCGTTGCACCTCAAAGTCGATACCATCCACGGCGACGAAGTCACCGAAGCGCTTGGTCAGTCCACGGCCTACAATTGCAGGAGAGTTGCTCGTCATCTCAGGCCGCCTTAGTCCAGAGCCCGGCGCACGAAGCGCAGCGAGAACACGCCGATCACCAGACCCAGGGCAACGAGCGCCAGGACGTGAGGCCACAGCACGTCCAGGCCGGCCCCTTTCAGCAAGATACCGCGCAGGATAGTCAGCCAGTGATGAGCGGGCACGATGTTAGCCACGATCTGTATGATTCTGGGCATCGATTCTACGGGGGCGGCATATCCGGTGAACATGAAATCCGTCATGCCAATCATCATCACCAACAGAAATGCCTGGTGCTGAGTGCGCGATACGATGGAGATCACCATGCCCTTGCCCAGCTCAACCAGGAGGTACCCAGAGGCGAGAATCAGTAGCAAGGGCAGTGACCCACGTACCGGTACGCCAAAGACAAAGTGTATTGCTCCGAGCATCAGCACGAAATCGAAGAGGCCCACCAGCGCAACCGGGATGGATTTCCCGATGATGATCTCCATTGAAGAGAACGGCATCACGAGCAGTTGCTCCAACGTGCCCAATTCCCGCTCCCGGGAGAATGATAGTGCAGCGAACAACAGCACCGTGAATTCCAACATCAGACCAAGTTCGGCGGGCGTCATATAGTACGCCTCGCTCAGCTCCTCGTTGAACCACACACGCAGGCTCACATCGAATCCGGCAAATTCACTTGGGCTCAGCCCCAAGTGCTGGAACGCGACTTTTTCTCCCAGGTCCCTAACAACCCCTTTCACAGCCCGCAAGGCGGCGGTCGCAGGCGTGCTTTCGGCCCCATTCAGCATCACCGTAAGCGAGGGATGGCCCGCGCCCGATGCCAGCTCGTTGTCGAAGTCGGGTGGAATGATCACAGCTGCGGTGATCTCGCCCCGATCGAGAGCGTCCTGGATAGCCTCCATGCTCTGTGCCTGGGTGTGAAGGGCAAAGGTTCCTGTGTTTTCCAGCGCTGTGATCACGCCCCGGCTGGCACTGCTGCGATCTTGGTCCAGCACCATAAGCGGGAGGTTGGCAATGGGCCGGGACGTCGCCCAGCCGACAAGCAGCAGCTCGCTCGCACCGCCAAAGAGCATGAAGGCTGGCATCCACCAGTCGTTGATAAGATGGATGAATTCCTTGACCGTCAAGGACCAGACACGTCTTAGCACTGTTGTCTCACCCCAATTTCTTCCGGAAGAAAAAGACTGCGATCGCCGTGAAGCCGACACACAGACCTACGAGCATTATCGCGTAGGGCCAGAGCACGTCCAACCCGACACCGGTGAGGAACAGGCCGCGAGTAATGACTGCGTAGTGCGTGCCAGGCATACCCAGGGACTCTACGCGCATCACCTCTGGCATGGAGACAATGGGGAAGAATATGCCCGTCAGGAAGAAGCCAGGAAAGAAAATTACTAAGAACGAAAGGGCAAGCGCGGCTGGCTGCGTGCGTGTGAAGACACCCACGACCATCCCCACTCCAAGTATTGCGAAAAGGAAGAGAGCAGAGAGCAGAAAGAACAGAGGAAAACTGCCGTTGAAAGGGATGTGAAACGTCGCCCTGGCGACCATCGGGATCACGATCACGTTGACCAGCCCAACGATCACGTAAGGAATCATCTTGCCCAACAGGAACTCAACCCGTCCTACCGGCGTAACCAGCACCTGCTCCAGAGTGCCGTGTTCCCGCTCGTGTGCCAGGGTCAGGGCAACTGACAAGGCGGGAAAGCCGAGTACCATAGAGATCAGGCCCGGCACCATGTCAACTCTGGGCTTTAGAGCGGGATTATACAGGGCGCGCACACGCAGATCGATTGGCTGCAAAGAGTCCAGTGACACGCCGTGGACCTGAATCTGCCGAGCCAGTACCTCACCGACGAATGCCTCAGCCTGCCCTCCAACACGCTCCACGACAAACCCGCCGGTCTTGGGTTCTGTTCCATCGATGACGACCTGCAGGGGCATCCCACGCAGCGACATCAGATCGTCCTCGAAGGCCGCGCCAATGACCATCGCTGCTTTGACATCGCCGCCAACGAGCAGCCGATTGACCTCGTCCAGCGAACCTACTTCGGTGTACAGATCCAGATCGTTTCCCTCAGTGACCCGCCGGATCAAGGAACGGGAAGTCGGTGTGCGGTCATAGTCCAAGACTGCGATCGGAACGTGCTTGATATCCACCGCCAGCGCGAAGGCCATCAGGAAAAGCATCGCGGTCGGGGTCACCAGGACAAGAATCAACGTGGCCCGATCCCGCATGATGTGTTGGACCTCTTTGCGGACAATCGCCCGCAGATGTCGCAATGACACGCTAGGTCTCCTTCTCGAGTCTCCTGGCTGTATCCAGGCGTGTGACAAGGGAAATGAAGGCCTCTTCCATGCGCGCTGTGGCCCGGCGGGCCTCCCGAAGGACGAGCCCTTGGTCTCGGAAGGCGGCTTCGATCGCCGGCAGTCGCTCATCCGCTGAGTCCACAAACACGTGAAGAGACTCTCCGTAGATCTGTACCTCGAGCACGCCCGGCAGTGTCTCCACGAAAGCAGAGGCCATTTGCCAATCCTCGGTGTGCAACTCGATCAACTCGCCCTGGATCTGAGCGCGGATACTCTGCGGATCAGCGCACACAATCATACGTCCCTCATACATCAGGCCCACACGCGAGCAGCGATCCGCTTCATCCATGTAGGGTGTGCTGACGACTATCGTGGTCCCCTCCAAGTGCAGGTTACCAAGAATGTCCCAGAACTCGCGCCGGGACACCGGATCAACACCCGTAGTAGGTTCGTCAAGCAGCAAAATCTGGGGCCGGTGAATCAAGGTACAGGCCAAGGCCAGTTTTTTCTGCATGCCGCCGGAAAGATGCGCTGCCCGGCGACTCCGGAACTCTGTCAGGTCAGCGAAGGCCAAGAGTTGCTCCGTTCGTTCCTGCAGAACGCTGGGGTCCACATCGTACAACTCGGCAAAGAAGGACAGATTCTCCACCACCGAGAGCTCGGAGTAGAGGCTGAAACGCTGAGCCATGTAGCCAATCTTGCGTTTGATTTTCTCGGCTTGGCGCGCCAAATCGTATCCAGCCAGCTCTGCCCCACCGGAGGTAATATCGAGCAGTCCAGCCAGCAGGCGGAGCGTAGTGGTCTTGCCAGCTCCGTCTGGCCCGACCAGTCCAAAGAGCTCCCCCGGCCAGATGGACAGTTCCAGGCTATCTACCGCCCGCGTCGCCTTGAAATCACGCGTAAGAGCGTGTGTTTCGATGATGGGCACAGTGTCAGCCACAACTCATCCTCGCCAGCCGCTATAGCGCGGACTCAAACCTCGCTACTTCTTCACTTTCCGCACGATCCAAAGCACAGCCAAGGCCCCAAGCGCGGGTTCCATCGCGACGCCGAGGTACTTCATCGTGTCGCTGAAACCCATTGCGGGGATCACGTACCAATCGAGCAGCCCGACGGCGATCGTAGAGACTATGGCCAACCCGTAGTCACCAGCCACGCCAAGCGGCTTGTTCTCCTTCCAGATCAAACTGCCGATGGCACCCATAAGCAAACCGACCAACAACATAGCGATCAACAGAATCACAACTTGCATCTGTCACCCCCTGATTCAGCGTCTACTTTCTTGTTCGTCCACGACCAGGCCACCCAAGAGCGCTTCCACGAAGGCTCTGCTGACCCGCTCTGTGTCCAGGGCCGGCGTCAGCGCCTTGTAGGCGGCCAAACCATCGTAGGCAGCCATTATTGCCCACACCAAGCTCTCCGCGTCAACAGGCTTGAACTCATTGTTCTTGATGCCCTCCTGGATCACCTCTGCAACGATCTCCTTGTACTCAACAAGGAGATCAACCCACAATCTGGCAGTCTCGTCACGGTGTGGGCTCGACGCCCAATACTCTAAGAACAGGCTGAAGAAACCTTGGGCCCGCTCGCCAAGAGCCGCCATCGCTCGTGCCAGTGTACGCAATTTGCCTGCTGCCGTGGGCACCTCTGCCAGGGCTGCAATGGCCGGCTCGCTATACGAATCCTCGATGAACGCAGTGATCACTGATTCGAGGAGGCTGTCTTTGCTCTCGAAGTACCAATAGAGCGTACCCTTGCTCACACCACATTCTGTGGCGATGTCATCCATCGTGGTGTTGTTGTACCCCATGCGGGTGAAGCACACAAGCGCAGCACTCACTATTTCCTTCCGGCGCTCGCCTGATTTGCCCCTAGCGGATGACATTGTTGATTCCCTCACACAAGGACTCGACTGACTGGTCAGTCTATACAGTACTGTATCAGCAATCTCTTGTCAAGTGTCCTCTGAAAGCATCTTTTTGACACGTCCAGAAGATGCTCTCAGACTGACTGACCTCATTTGACAAGTTCCGTCGTTTGGGCGTAACATAGGGTGCAGGTGCACAGCACCTGGATTCCGCAGTAGCCAGTCCTCAGATCGGAGGGAGAGCACAAGATGGGACCCGGCACGATTCAGAAGACGATCACCCTCTTTGAGGCTGCACTTCGAGGTCTTGGGAGTGATATTCCTCTGAGCCAGCTCGAAATGCTGGGGATTATGGTCCACGAAGCCATGACGGTTCAGACGCGAAGCTTCCATACGCCGGAGCACATCTTCGAGCTTTCGGATGCCTCCAACCCGATCCAGGCACTGGCGGCACTGTTCCACGATGTCGTATACTACGAGGTCGACCAGGGATTCACCCTTCAGGTTCAGGCGGTGCTCTCTCCTTATTTTGAGGGTATTGACGGCCAGATCCAGCTCGCAACCGACATTGATCCCTGTGATCTCTACTATCACTTGACCCTGGATGTCTTTGGTTTCTATCCTGGCCAGCGCCTGCTCCCGGCGCGTGGGCAGAACGAGTTCCTCAGCGCGTTGTTGATGAATGAGAAACTCAAGGGCATTGTGCGCTTGCGAGAGCTGGCCGAGATCACAGCCTGCATTGAGGCGACGATCCCTTTCCGGGGGCGAAGCGCGAGTGGGGAGTCCCCGGCTGAGGTGCTGGAGCGCCGATTGCGGAACATCAACCTGGTTTACGGGCTGGGGATGACGGAGACTGAGATTCAGGCCGCTGTAGCGCAGGCTGTGGTCTTCTCCAACAAGGACGTCGAGACCTTCTCAGTGGAGGACACAGGGCGCTTCCTGGACAACACGTGGAAGTTGCTTCCGGAGTCGAATCCCTCGCTGCGATTACACGGTATTTACGCGATCAGTAGCTACCGGCTGGCCCTGCAGAAGATGGAAACCTTTCTCAACCAGCTGGATCCAGATACGATCTTCAATCGCTACCTTGGGCAACCCCCGTTGGGCCAGTATGAGCGGATGCGGGCGCTGGCCCACCGCAATGTGCACACGGGACGTCAGTATCTCGGGTTGAAGCTCCTGGCCATAGGGGTGTTGGAGGCGCTGGCTATTGTCTCGGGAGGGGACGCTCCAGTGGCTTTATTCATGGGAACGTTGGGTGAGACCGACGATGGTCGTCGGCTGGACGACTTCCTCCCCGATGTCTCGGCCGTGCCTTCGGTCGATGAGATGTCGACGCTCTTTGGACTCCTCGCCTTTGGCCGAGCCAGTTCCTCAAGTTTCGATATGCAGAACTCGCCCCTGTCCCTCTTCCTCTTCAAGCTTCTGGGATGGGATCAGGCGCAGATGTTATTGGGCGAAGCCAAGGCGATGTTCGCCGGTGAGATAGACGCACGGGAATCCCTGGCGCGCATGCCGACCGGGATGGTTGTCTCAGTTGCCAATGCCTGTGCGGCGATGGCCAACACGCGCTCTGCTGCGCTTCGCAGCTATGCGAATGAGCGAGTGAGCGAAAAAGCGAGCAAGCGAAAAGGCGAGCAAGCGAAGAATTGACTGGGTCTCTGGCCTGTACATACCCAATCCCGAACGCCTCTGTATGGCGTCGTTCGCTTCGTCGCCTTATCGCTTTTTCGCCTGCTCGCTCTATCGCTGATTCTTCCATTCTTCCGTACCTCTCCAGGAGATCCCAATGTACGATGCAGTAACACACTTTGAATCTCTGTACGAATCGGTCCACGGTGAGTTTTCTTTTGAGGGGGAGAGCCAAGAGCAGTGGGTGGCCTGGCGGGAGGCGTTCCGCCCGCGTCTGAAGCAGGCCCTGGGGCTTGACAACATCGCCGCTGATCTTGCCGGGTATGAGCCGCACGCAGAGCATGGGGCTGTGGAGGATATGGGGGACCATATCCGCGAGTCCTGGCATCTGTGGGTAGAGCCAACCGTCCCTTTGCCCTTCTACCTGCTGCGACCGAAGGGGGCAGGTGGACCGCTGCCGTTGGTCCTGACGCCACACGGTCACAATCGCCCTCACGTCTATGTGGGCATCGCCAGGAACGACCACGAGCGCGCTTCGATCCAGGCTGGGGAGCGGGACATTGCGGTGCAGGCCGTCCGGGAGGGTTACCTTGCGATAGCGCCGACCACACGGGCATTCGGCGAGACACGCACACCTCGCGACAAAGCTGAAGATGCGGTGCATTCGTGCCGTACGCAGTTGATGCACGACCTGTTGCTGGGGCGGACCCCTATCGGTGACCGTGTCTGGGATACGTCGCGATTGATCGATTGGGCTCTGGCGACGCAGGGCGCAGACCCTCAACGGATCGCGATCACCGGCAACTCCGGTGGTGGCACCGTGTCGCTCTTTGCCGCGGCCTGTGAGACGCGCATCTCGGTGGCTGTGCCCAGTAGCTATTTCTGCACCTTCACCGGCAGTATCGGCGCCATGCACCACTGCGACTGCAACTATGTGCCCGGCATCCTGCGCTTGGGCGAGATGTATGACGTCGCAGGGTTGGTCGCGCCGCGCGCTTTCTGCGCGATATCGGGCAAGGATGACCCTATCTTCCCGATCGATCACGCCCGCTTCGCCTTCGAGCGCCTGCAAAAGATCTACGCCGCCGCGGGTGTGCCGGACCGGTGTGAGCATTACATCGGTCACGAGGGCCACCGGTACTATAAGGCGGGGTCTTGGCCGTTCATTCGGAAGCATTTTGAGGCGAAGGGCAGAAGAATGGAAGAATCAGCGAATGAGCGTAAAGGTGAGCAAGCGATAGGTCGGTGATATTCTGGTCCGAAAACAGCTGATCCGTTCGTCTGTAGACGTTGTTTGTGCTGATCCTGTACATTCTGATTCTCCATTCTTCCATTCTCCATTCTTACATTCTGTATTCGCTGATTCTTGACTAGCACAGAGTGGGACGGAGGCTATTTGACATCCATTTGTGTCCTTGAAGCCATCCTCGCCGATGTCCCTGCGCTGCAGGGGCTGTTTGCGGAGGTGGATCGCCTTCACTGGGAGCAGCAGCCCGATGTCTTCCGTGAGGTGTCTGGGCCGACGCGGGAGGGCGCATATCTGCGGGCTCTGATCACAGATTGGAGGACCGGGGTAATCGTTGCCGAGATGGGGACGGTCTTGGTGGGGTGTCTGGTTATCCGGATGCAGGAGACGCGGGAGATACCCATCCTGGTGGTTCAGCGATATGCGATGGTGGACACGATTGTGGTAGGGCAGGCATACCGACGTGAGGGTGTGGGCCGGCGGTTGATGGCCTGCGCCGAAGGCTGGGCCCAGGCACGGGACATCGGCAGAATTGAACTCAACGTCTTTGAGTTCAACGCGGGAGTCCGTCGTTTCTATGAGGAGCTGGGGTACAGCACCTTGAGCCGCCGGATGGTCAAGCGATTGGACGGTAAATGAGGAGCACCCTATCATACTTGGCTGTCGATGTGAGGCCTGTGGCCAGTCGCGATGTGCTGATACTGGAAACGCAGTTGCCTTTTGGCGTGCCTGAGAAACACGCTGACCGGTGCGCCAGGCAGAGGAGAGGGCAAGTGGTCTACCTTATTGCCTGGTACAACGGAGCGACGATCGGGCATGCTTTGCTCAAGTGGCAGGGGGCTGAGGAGGATGAGGTCGCATCCAGGCTGCAGGGCACGTGTCCTGATGTGGAGGATCTCTTCGTGTTGGAGTCTTTCAGGTCGCAGGGGGTAGGGCGTCAGATTCTCGAGGCGGCTGAGCGTCTGGCGCGTGAGCGCGGGCTCCGTCATATTGGTCTGAGTGTGGCTGTGAATAACCCGCGTGCCCGCGTGCTGTACGACCGCCTCGGCTATCGGGACGCCGGCCTGGGTCCGTTGCACGAACATGGCGAGTACGTGGATGCCTCCGGTCGCCACCGGAGCTGGGATGAGATCTGTGTCTATTTGACCAAAGCTTTGTAGCACCTGTTGTAGGGAGGATGAGCCGTGGCCGAAAGATCGATATCACCGCATTATGGAAGCCTTGTTGACCGTTTGAACCGCTTTCCTCAGGGGGCGCCACCGTCGGATAGCCTGTATCAGATTCTGTCGGTGTTGTTTAGTGAGCGCGAGGCCGAGCTGGTGGCTCAGCTTCCCATCAAGCCTTTTAGGGCGGAGAAGGCCGCTCGGATCTGGAAACAGGATCTGACGACCGCTCGGAAGACGCTCGACGAATTGGCAAGTCGTGCGATCCTTGTAGATATCGAGCGCGACGGACAGATGACCTATGTATTGCCACCGCCGATGGCAGGGTTCTTCGAGTTCTCGATGATGCGTGTCCGCGATGATGTCGACCAGAAGCTTCTGGCGAACCTCTACTATCAGTACTGCACCGTGGAGGAAGAGTTTATGGATGCGCTCATCGGCACGGGCGAGACGCAGCTGGGCCGGGTCTTTGTGAATGAGCCTGTGGTACCACCCGAGGTCTACGTGCTGGACTACGAGCGGGCCAGCGAGGTCATCAAGACTGCTTCGCATCGGGGGATCAGCCAGTGTTATTGCAGGTTCAAGCTGGAGGAAGCAGACGATGCTCATGCGTGCGATGCGCCGCAGGATATCTGCATGACCTTCAATGGGCCGGCATCTGCTCTGATCAAGCATGGCTTTGCCCGCGAGGTCGATGCTGCCGAGGGGCTGGATCTCCTGCAACTCGCCCAGGAGCACAATCTGGTCCAGTTTGGCGAGAACATCCGGGAGGGCGTTGGCTTTATCTGCAACTGCTGCAGCTGTTGCTGTGAGGCGATGATCGCGGCGCGACGTTTTGCGCTGGACCGCCCGATCAACACGACGCACTTCCTGGCGGCGGTGAACACGGATACGTGCACAGGCTGTGGAAAGTGCGTTGACGTCTGTCCTATCGGGGCGATGGGTCTGGTATCGGCCAACGACCCGCTGAACGGACGGGCTAAAGTCGCGAAGGTGAACCCCGAGATCTGCTTGGGGTGCGGTGTGTGCGCCCGAGTTTGTCCCACCGACAGCATCGAGCTTGAGTCGCGAGAGACGCGGGTGATCACACCGTACGACGGGGTCCACCGAGCGGCAATGATGGCAATTGAGCGCGGCAACCTGCAGGATCTGATCTTTGACAACCGCGTGCTCTGGAGTCACCGTGCTCTGGCCACACTTCTGGGCGCTATTCTGAAGCTGCCGCCGGTCAAGCGGGTGATGGCAACCGAGCAAGTGAAATCCCGCTATCTGGAGGCTGTGATCAAACGTATCAACGTATGAACCGGGGCAACACGGGATAGGGGATTCGGCAACAAGGGATCAGGGTCAGGAGACAGACAGTATAGAATCGCGTATCATCGTCTTGTCGCTGATTCGCTCATTCTTCCATTCTCAGTTTCTTGCCTAAGGAGCAACCATGCCAAAACAACCACACATTCTTATCTTCAACCCCGACCAATGGCGGGGCGATGCTATGGGTCACATGGGTGACCCCGCTGCGGTGACGCCGAACCTCGATCATCTGGTGGAAACGGATGCTGTCTCCTTCCGCGTGGCAGCGTGCCAGAATACCGTCTGCACGCCCAGCCGCTGCAGCTTTATGACAGGCTGGTATCCGCATATCCATGGGCATCGGACGATGCACCACATGCTACGCGATCATGAGGGGGACCCCAACCTGCTGCGGGTTCTGCGCGACAACGGATATTACGTCTGGTGGGGCGGCAAGAACGACCTCGTGCCGGGGCAATTTGGGTATGCGAAGGACTGCGATGTCAAGTACCGGCCCGCACGGCCGCCAAAGGCAATGTGGATGACGGACCACCAAAACGAGTGGCGCAAAGAGCCCGGCAGCGATAGTTACTACTCATTCTACGTGGGCAAACTTGATACGGGTGACGAGGAGATCTACTACGACGGCGATTGGGCCAATGTCCTGGGTGCCATCGACTTCATCAAGAACGCACCCGAGGACAAGCCGCTCTGCATTTTCCTGCCCCTCACTTATCCCCATCCGCCGTATGGCGTGGAGGAGCCCTGGTACAGTCTGATTGATCGAGAAATGGTGCCGCAGCGGGCGCCCACGCCGGAGAATTGGGATGAGAAATCCTCGCTGCTCAAGGCGATCTACGAGACACAGAACCTGCAGGGCTGGACGGAGGAGCGGTGGCAGGAACTCCGCGCCGTCTACTACGGTATGTGCGCGCGGCTGGATCACCAGTTTGGCCTGCTGATGGACGCGCTGAAGGACGCCGAGATTTACGATGACACTGCGGTCTTCGTTTTCGCGGACCACGGTGACTACACCGGTGACTATGCATCGTGGAGAAGACCCAGAATACTTTTGAGGATGCGCTGTCGCGGGTGCCCTTTATCATCAAGCCGCCCAAGGATGTGCCGGTGCAGCCGCGCGTGAGCGAGGCACTGGTGGAGCTGGTCGACTTCTCCGCCACGGTCTATGACCTGGCCGGGATCGAGCCGGGCTACTGGCACTTCGGGCAGACGCTGTTGCCAGTGTTGGCCGGGGAGACTGATGCGCACCGGGATGCCGTCTTCTGCGAGGGTGGGCGGTTGCAGGGCGAGACACAGGCGATGGAGGGCGCGTCGGTGGCTACAATGGATGATCCCTCGGAGAGCCTCTATTGGCCCAGGCTCAAGCACCAGATCAGCGATGACCAGCCGTGGCATACCAAGGCCACGATGTGCCGGACACACGACTTCAAGTACATCCGGCGGCTCTATGAGCACGATGAGCTCTATGACCTTGGCAATGATCCGCAGGAGACGCGCAACCTGATCAACGATCCAGCCTATGCCGAGGTTCTCTTTCAGCTCAAGGAGCGGATGTTGACGTGGTATATGGCGACCGCCGATATCGTGCCGTTTGAGCTGGACCGCCGTCGGTAGAGACGCTGTGGTGACTGTGACCCTCAAGCACAAAGTCTATGCCTATATCACGCATGCTAATCGTCTGCTGGTCTTCCGCCATGTGGATGTCCCTGACGCGGGGATTCAGGTGCCCGGCGGCACGGTGGAGGAGGGCGAGGTCCCAGACGAGGCCGCGATGCGTGAGCGACGATGGGCTCTATGAATCGCACGTAGCTGCGCTGCCTCTGCTTTGCCCCCTCCGGGGGAAAAATGAAAAGGGGGGCTTCCTTCTGCGGAACGCTTGACACGAAGACGGGCACGGTGAGACACCGGCCCGAGCAGAGTGGGCACTTCGCGCGCGTGCATTGTCATTCGTGCGTGGTGTGCGCTGGCCAACATGAGGTCTATTCAGAGTTCTCGAGCTCGAATAGCGCCGGGGATTGAGACGATATGCCGTTGGTCTGGAGGTGGTCTATGGGACAGAAGCGTCCTAACATCCTTTTTATCACGACAGACGAGCAGCGCTTTGACTGCCTGGGCTGCTACGGCAATCCGGTGATCCGGACGCCCAACATGGACCGTATCGCCGAGCAAGGGGTGCGCTTCGAGCGGGGCTATGTGCAGAACCCGATGTGTATGCCGTCGCGGATGGCGATCATGACGGGTCGGTACTGCTCGGAGAACGGCTGTAACATCAACTGCGTCGGCATCCCCGAACACGAGCAGGCCAACACGTTTATTCAATCGCTGAGCGATGCCGGCTATATGACCGCGGCTATCGGCAAGATGCATATGATGCCCAAGTGGGGACCTTTTGGGTTTGTCTACCTGGATTTGGTCGAGGGGAAGGCCGATCTCAACAACCAGTACATCGACTATCTCAAGGCAAAAGGACTCAACGGCAGACAGAACGAGGCCAAGGGCGAGGAGGACGGACCTCCCGGCACGCGCACCAGTGTTCTGACGGCGGAGGACACTATTGATGTCTTTGTCGGGCGGCGCGGTGTCCAGTGGCTCGATGATTGGCAAGGCGACGAGCCCTTTTTCCTGTGGCTCTCTTTCTCGAACCCGCACTTCCCCTTCGATCCTCCAGAGCCCTATGACACGATGTATGATCCGGCTACGGTGCCGGGGCCGGTGTGGCGGGAGGGTGAGATGGACGATAAGCCCACCCAACGCCAGCTGCAGCGAGAGCGTGGGTATGACCGGTATTCCGACGATGAGCTGCGCAAGGTCATTGCTCACTATTACGGCAACGTGACGCTGGTCGATGATCAGGTAGGTAAGGTGTTGGAGGTGCTGGAGCGCAAAGATTTGATGCGGGATACACTGATCGCACTCACCAGCGACCACGGGGACCATCTTGGCGACCACCGGCTGCTCCACAAGAGTGGCGTGACCTTCTACGATATCAGCGTGCGCGTGCCGTATTTGGTCCGCTATCCGAAGCTCTTCCCCCAGGGCGCGGTGTGCGAGGATCTGGTCGAGGCGATTGATCTGCCCGCCACGTTCCTTGATGTCGCCGGCGTCACAGCGCCGCCCACGATGCAAGGCCGAAGTCTGGTGGGACTGGTCGACGGCAGGCTTGACGACTGGCGCGACGATGCTTTCTCAGAGATTGATCTGCATATCAATCCCAGGATGCACGGTCCCAATGACCCGGGATCGCGGGATTACGTCGCGATGGTCTGTACCCGTGAGTGGAAGTACGTTCACTTCCCCAATCTGGGCATCGGCGAGCTCTATGATCTGGTCAGCGACCCGCACGAGTTGAGCAACCTCTTCTACGATGCGGACTATGCGGACCGGGTCGCGGCAATGCGTCTGCGCCTGCTCAACCGTTTTATGCGCAATCAGCGGGCCTACATTGGCGCGCGCACGGAAGGCTTCCGCGAGCACTATCTTGCGGATCACCGGCCGCCGGCGCCGATTCCCGGCGTGACCTATGCATCGACGGACGAAGCATGAGCGCTGGCAGCAGCTTGTTCGTGGACAGGAAGGTAGATGGCTGTTTACAAGCTTTTCGATCTTTCAGGTCGCACCATCTTGATCACCGGCCCCAGCTGGGGGATCGGCAGGGCCATAGCGTTGGGATTGTTCTGAATTTGCGATATTGTGTCATCTGGGCAGCAGTGCAAGCGGCGACAAGATCTCTCGCTTTCTAGGTGAGTGACTGAGGATGCTTGCTTGAGCCGGTCGGGATGACACGCGTGTGGATCATTGCGACCTGAGCCGTGCGGCACGGTGGCCTGGACCGGGATGGCACATCAAGAACGTTGTTGTAATCCGGGCAACTGCCCTGGATGTTAGCTAAATGCAGGGGAGGTTTCTACGATGATTCTCGACGGACATATCCATATTGAACTTGGTGATCCGAATCCTGCTGACTTGGTCGCGCGCATGATGGCAAGCGGCATCGATGGCGGCCTGCTGATCTCGCCGGAACCGGCGTCTTTCTCTGGGACAATGAAGACGGTGTCACCCGCAGAGCGGCTCGACAGCGTCTTCGCCTGGGCCTCCGGCAGCGATCTGCTCTATCCAGTCTACTGGATCGACCCGACGGAGTCAGATGCTCTACAGCAGGTTGATCTTGCGCTCTCTCGCGGTGTGATCGGGTTCAAGGTGATCTGTGACCACTTCTATCCTGGAGATAGCCGGGCTCTGCACACCTTCCGTGCCATTGCGGAAGCCGGTAAGCCGATGCTCTTCCATTCCGGCATCCTTTGGGATGGGAAGCCGTCCTCCAACTTCTCACGCCCTGCCAACTTCGAGGCCTTGCTTCAGGTGCGTGGAGTGCGCTTTGCGCTGGCCCACATTTCGTGGCCCTGGATCGATGAGTGCATTGCCGTGTACGGCAAGCTGGGTGCCGCTCGCACGCGAGAGGGCGCCGATATCGAAATGTTCATCGACACGACACCAGGCACACCGCCGATCTACCGTGAGGAGGCGCTCACCAAGCTGCACACCGTGGGCTACGATGTCGCTCACAACGTCTTCTTTGGCAGTGATACTCACGCGAATGCGTACAACGGTGAGTACGCCAAACAGTGGATTGAACGTGATCGCGCGATTCTGACCCGGATTGGTCTGGACCCTGCTGCAATGAACGATCTGTTTGGCGGCAACCTCAAACGTTTCTTGGGTGTGGCCTGACGATGCAGGTTGCGGAAGTGCGATCAGTGGCGTTTCAGCGTAGTGTGGCTCGCCTGCGTCACGCCACCGGCATTGTCATCCCGGTCTATCTTCCGGAAAGCACCGACCGTGCCCAGGGGGCACTGCTGCTGCGGGATACGGTCATATCTTGCTGCGCCCAAGTCGACGATCCGACCGTGGTGTGCCTGAGTGTGGATGGTGCAGATAGCGGCGCGGACGCTGCCCAGGCGTTGGCGGAAGACTTCGGGATCTCCACTACAATCGCTCCGGTCAATATGGGCAAGCTCCACGGTGTTGTGGCGGGGTTCCGCGTCTTGCTGCGTCGTCCTGAACTGGCCTATTTCGCGGTTCTCGATTCTGACAGTGATCACTTCGGGAACGAATTGCTCAACTTCGTTCGGGCGGCCGAGCACATCATTCAGGAAAGCGGGGACTCGCGGGTGATGGTGTTGGGCCGGCGTATCTCGCGCCACCGACCGATGGGCTTTCTGCGCGGGGAACTAGAGGAGTTGGCGGATCAGATGTTGCTCCAGGCTCTGACCTACCACGCTGCGGTATCCGCCCGCCCGCTGCGGCTTGAGTACGCGACGGTTCTGGAGGCGGTCCCGGACTTTCACTCCGGGTATAAGCTCTTCAGCCGGGACACGGCTTCGGATGTCTTTCTGAGTGACCCTGACATGGCAGGCCTTTCACCGACGGCGTACTACCGTCACGCTGTCGAAGTGGTGATGTCGGTGGAGGCGATTCTGGGTGGCGCGCGCATGGGGTTGGTCAACCGCACGACCTATAATCGGCAGCCGGTGACGACCTTTGGCAAGCTGAACCAATCCGCGGTGCAGGGTGATATGATTGCGTGGCCGTGCAGGCGACTCGGTGTGCCGCTGGCCTTTGTGCTGCAGTGGTTGGCCAATATCGTGCCGTCATTGCTCTTGGGAACGCTGGTTCCTGAAGGGAGAGACCAGCTTGAGGCTGTCTGTGACAGGGTCCTATCGGCGTACGGTGAGCATTTTGAACCCGGGCTACTGGCTCGACGCCCACTTTTCCTCTGATTGTTCTCGTGTGGTGCCCGGCGGGCTAGAACAGCCGGGCACCGGAGATCCAGTCTATGCTCCAAAGACCCCTTGATGCACAACCTTGCCACCGGCGAGCTCCAGGATGTGGGTCAATCCGCTGGGGAACTCGCTGGGTCGATGCGTCACGTAGATCAGGGTGCGACTGGACTCCAACGTGACCTCATCAAGTGCCCGAAGCACCTCCTCCAGGTGGGCAGGGTCGAGGCCCTGACACGGTTCATCGAGAATCAGCAACTCCGGGTCTTTCACCAAAGCGCGGGCGATCAGCGCCAGACGCTGTTGGCCCTTTGGCAGGTGTCGGAACGGGCTATGGGCGGCGTCCTCAAGGCCCATTCGCTTGATCCACTGGTGCGCGAGGGTTCGCTGTTCGTCGGTGCATCTGCGATGCAGGCCGATCGAGTCGAAGTAGCCTGAGCAGACGATGTCGAAGGGGGTGGTGTGGGGCGGGTGGTATCGGTGGAGCTCGGGGGATACCCAACCGATCCGACGCTTGATCTCCCAGATGCTCTCGCCGCTTCCCCTGGGCCGCCCGAACAGGATGATGCTGTTGGCATAGGCCTGCGGGTGGTCGCCCAAGATCAGGCTGAGCAGCGCGGACTTGCCGGCGCCGTTGGGACCGACCAGGGCCCATTTCTCCCCTCGCCTAATGGTCCAGTCCAGCTTCTGCAGGATCTGCACACCGTTGTGGACCACGTTGATGTCCTGCATGTGAATCACCGGTGGCGCGTCCGTCTCCGGGGAGTGCGGCAGGCTCTTGGCGGTGTCCGTCTGCTGTGAGGTCGCGGGCACCCATTGAGCTAACACCTCGTCTTTCGGGCCCTGTGCCACAATCTCACCTCTGCTCAGGCTGAGGACGTGGGTCACGGTGTCCATCATCGCGGTGCCTTGGGACATCAGAATGAGGAGCTGGATCCCGTCCTGTGCCGCGATCTCTGAGAGTGCGGAGTCGAGCTTCTTCCTGAAGGTTTGGTCCAGACCCGTCAGCGGATCATCCAAGATCAGCAGCCGGGGCGCGCGGAGCAAGGCGCGTGCGATCTGCACCCGGCGCCATTCGCCATCGGAGAGTTGATGCAGGCGGCGGGAGAGAAGCGGGGTGATCTCAAGACGGGCGAGGATGTTGTCGCGTCGTTCCCCGAAAGTAGCCCGCCTATCCGCCGGTGCGCCTGCCGAAAGTGCAGTCTTTGGTCGGACTTCGTAGGGGTTCTGCTTCCAGATACCGGCCGCGGAAAGCGTGCTCTCAACGGTGGCGGAGGCCGTCTCCAGAACCGCGTGCCAGCGTGCTTGATGGAAGGAGGCTCCGCCGCCGGGGCGCCGGTTGAAGGTCACGTAGGTGATCTGGTCCCGGACCGCCTGGGTGTGCGTCGTCTGTTGGTCTGGCAGCGCGGGAAGCGTGGTGACGATGCGGCCCTGCTGTGGGGATAGACCCCCGGCAATGGCTTGTGCGACCAAGGCTTTGCCCGAGTCTATGGGGCCCACAATGGCCCAGTGCTCTCCTTCGTGGAGCGTCCACGTGAGGGGCCCGATGCTCGACTTGCCGTACCGTTCCAGTACAACGTTGCACAGCGAGATGATCTGTGTTGCTGTCGCTGTCTCTGTGGAGGTCATTGTGTAACTTCGATGTTGGCTAACCGGGGCCATCCGGCATGCAAGCTCATCCTATCTTCAGAGAAGGGGAGCCACGCGGGCGCAGACGGCGTCTAGAAAAGCTTGATCCCCGTCGGTGAATGGAGCTAATGCGTGTGAGTCGATATCAAGCTCGCCTACAACCCTATCTCCTTTGAGAATCGGCACGACAATCTCAGAGCGCACATCTGGGCTGCAGGAGAGGTAGTTGGTCTCCAGCGTGATATCTTGCACGATGAAGGCGGTCTCTGTCGCGGCAGCCTGCCCGCAGATCCCTTTGCCGAAGGGGATTCGTGTGTGGTCCGTGGGAGCTCCTACGTAGGGACCCAGGACTAACTCTCTCTTGGCATCAGGGTCGACGAGATAGAACCCGACCCAGTTATAGTGCGGGACTTCGTTCTTGAGCAACCCGCAAATCCTCTCGAGAGTTTCATCGCGCTCGTCGTCCCGATGGGTGCTGATGATCTGCACAAGCTCCTTCAGAATCCCATCAAAGCCAGGTCTGCTGTTCACTGGAGATACTCCATACTATAGGATTGGATGAACAACAGTCCACACCCATACTTCATGGGTGTGGACTGTGGAAGATAAGACTAAGCTCGAAATCCGTCCTAGTCCGAATAGGGTTCGAACCAGTCCTTCTCGACACCGCAGTCTGGACACGTCCACTCTTCCGGAAGTTTTTCGAAGGGAGTCCCGGCCGGAATGCCATTGTCGGGATCTCCGACCTCGGGATCGTAGATGTAGCCACACACAGTGCACTCGTATTTCTGCATATCAAACCCTCCTCCATCAGATCTTGGGGGCCAACCGTGACGCTTGCTGCTGTTTCGGGGATGCATGACTGCGTGCGCGTCCTCAGTTGACTGTGACTGCGTAGATTATAGGTGGCTCAATCCAGCTGTCAAGCCAGAATCCGCAGCTTCCACGAGCCCTCTTTGCCGGTGATGTACCTATGCCGCCGCGCAGCAAACGGTGGATCGAGCTCAGACAATGGGGTTGTGCTGCCGTTCAGAAGAACGGGCGGATCGATAGCTCGCACTTTGGGCAGGGCGACCAGATCGTATGCACCGGCAGACTCGCCCTCGACGCGGGCGAAATCAACATCGCGGCGCAGCCACTGCAGCCAGTGGTCGATCTCCGCATCGTGGGCTCTGCCGAGCGTATCCATCACCGCGCGGTCGGTGCCCCCGAAGTCGGTTTCGGTGATGATCTCGCGGGCCAGAGCGACGCGCAACGCTTTGGCCATCACGGCGTACCAGCCGACCTCCTGGACTGAGCACCAGCACGCATCGTCGAGTTGGATAAAGTGCTCCCCCAACCATTGAGCGGCATCAAGGCTGTCTACGGCAATTTGCCCTTGGTGGACGACGAGATGCTCAAGGAGTGCGGCGCCATCCCGCTGCGAGAATGTGCCCACATCCATAATGCCGTCGCGTAGGAAATAGTCCAGCCGGTCAGCACATAGCTGCGGAAGTGGCTGCTCGAGCAGCGGGTAATTGCCGGCTTCCGTCACCTTGCGCCAGTCCAGCCCGTGGTTGGCCAATATATCGGGCAGGTCTGAGCTGAGGATCACCTCATCGCGGTGGACTTCGTGATAGTCATGGTCCCGGTTCGGGTAGACGAAGTCAACAACGTGCGAAAACGCTGTATGAGCGACATCGTGGACAAGGCCGGCCGCTTGTTCGACGACACCGGCCCCCAGTCGCTGGAGAAGCGCTGCCACACCTCGCGAGTGATGCAGCCTGGTGGTGCTACGCTCGGGCTTGATGAACGCTGTGATGCCACCCTGGTGGATGTCGGCCAGACGCTGTACGGCCCTGGAGTTGTAGAGATCGACCAGCAACGGCTCTGTGAAGCAAACTCCACCGTAGACGGGGTCATGGAAGGCGATGCTGCTCATGCGAGCTCCTGTGCCAGGTCCGGGTACTCGGCTTTCAGCAGCGCACTCTCGGGTACCTCGAGATGTTGGAGTAGATCGCTGATCAGCGCAGCTTTGCGCTCTGCATCCTGCCGCGACCAGGTGCGGCTCTTGATCTCCAGGAAAGCTCCTCCATCCTCGGGCTTCTGAATCTGATCAAAGTTCAGCGCGAGGTCTGTGTCGCCGTACCGGATGTGGAACCGCCGCCGGAACTTGTGCACCTCAATCGCCTGCTCTGGCTTGAAGTACTCCTGGTAAAAGCGGCGGCTGCGCGGGGCCGTTGCATTGAATCGCGAGTGTGAGAGCAAGACCGAATTACCGAACTCACGCTCTTTGGCCAGGGTGGTCAGGGTGAGCCGGTAGATTACATCTGTGACTTCCTTGGTCGCCGGGTCCACAATCTCATCCTCCCGATATCGCAGCCGGCTGCCCCATTCATCGTTGAAGAGGAAGTAGGTGTCATACTGATGGCGCGTGGAGGCACGCGTAAAGCGAACGTTGGGCATCGACCTCAAGCGCTGCTCCAATGCGTCAAGGTCCACATCCTTGATCTTGACTTGAACCTCGAAACTTCGCTCTTGTGCGACGCCGCCGATAGCTACCAATTTGCTCAGCACGCTTTCCTCGCGCTGGATCAGGAACTGATCCACCTTGCCGGCCATGCGGTTAGCCTCTTCCTGCAATGCCGGTACGTCGACAGTGCGAAGCCGACGATTCTGCATCAGCCAGGTGCCGTTGACCATCACGTCCCGGACATCCTCCTGGTGCGCTGCGTAGACGATACGAGAGTAGATGCTGTCGGGGTCACGCCGGAAAACCGGCGTATGGCGCACATCATCCATTGTGATTGAGATCAGATCTGCACGTTTGCCCGGCTCCAGGGAACCGGTGATCGGGTCAATGTGTAGGACTTTGGCGCCCATAATGGTGGCCATCTCGATCACGGTGCGTGATGGCAGGGCTGTTGGGTCCATCGTAGCGACCTTGCCCAGAAAACTGGCCAACCGAATCTCCTCAAGCATATCCAGATCGTTGTTGCTGGCCACACCGTCGGTGCCGATTCCTACGTTGAGCCCCAGCTCCAGCATGCGCACGACAGGTGCGATGCCGCTGGCCAGCTTCATATTGCTGCTGGGGTTGTGGGCAACGCCCACGTTGTGGTGCCGCAACGTCAGCATTTCGCCTTCATCGATATGAACACAGTGGGCGGCGAAGACCTTAGCCTCGAATACTCCCAGCTTCTTGAGCCAGGGAATGGGCGGCATATTGTGCTGCTTTCGATGGTCCTCAACTTCCTGAGCTGTCTCGGCAATGTGGATCTGCAGCGGCACATCGAACTCCAACGCCAGTTCCGTGGCTTCCTTGAGAAGTTCCGATGTGACGGTGTAGGGCGCATGTGGCGCCACACCGGGTACGATCAGCGGATGATCCTTCCATCGCATAATATAGTCTCGAGCCTGTGCCAGGGACTCTTCGTAGCTGCTCGCATCCGGTGTTGGGAACTTCAGCAAGCTCTGCGTGCACACGGCGCGCAGGCCTGCCTGGACGGCGGCGTCGGCCACTGCCTCCTCGTAGTAATACATATCGGCGAACGTGGTTGTTCCTGAGCGGATCATCTCCGCTGCGGCAAGCTGTGTGCCCAACCAGCTGAATCTAGGCGTGACGAACGCAGCCTCAACAGGCATCATGTAACCCATCAACCAGACGTCCAGGCGGAGATCGTCCACCAGAGCGCGCACCAGCGTCATCGGTGCGTGCCCGTGCGCATTGACCAGCCCAGGCATCACGACCGCGTTGCCACAGTTATGGTGCTCGCCGGCGATATAACTCGCCACAATCTCTGATTTTGGTCCCACGGCTACGATGGTGTCATCTTTGACTGCTACAGCGCCCGGGCTGAAGAGATCGTAGCCGGCGTTCATTGTCAGGACGAAGTCTGCTGTGATGACGCTGTCCACTGCCGGCTTCTGCACGGATTCAGTCATAGTGTTACCTCCATCTGAAATGTCGCTCAATCAAAGTGCATTCTCAGCCCCGCGTCCGTTACTTCGTAAGTTGCATAGACGAAGGGTCCAGGATCCAGGATCCGTGGCAGTAGTGCTGGTAGGTCCTCGACAAGTGGCAGGGAGTCCAGATCTTTCCGATTCACCCAGGTCGGTGTGCCTTCTTCCGAGGGGATCAGGAGGTCGTCCCCGGCTGTACCGGAGAACACGAAAAGCAGAATACCCGGTGGCTGCGGCAGCGTGATGTGCACGATGCCGCGGAGTGTCAGCGCTGCCGTAACCAGGCCCGTCTCCTCGCGTAGCTCCCGCAGCGCTGAGGTGTGGGGAGACTCACCGGGCTTCAGGTGCCCGCCGATGCCGTTGTATTTTCCCGCCCACAGTCGTTTGAGCGGAGCACCCTTTAGCAGTAGTACCTCGTCGCCCCGGGTTAGGAAGATGAGTGTACGGCTGATAGTTGTGTAAGGGGTGCCTGGACTTTGCGAAGTCCGGGCACCTCGCTGATCTTCAGGGCGCATAGATCTCGTCTCCATAGACCAGTGCGAGCGCGTGAACGGCCTCAAAGGTCAGCCAGCGGCTGGGTTGGTGGATGCGCTCTTCGGATAGCGCCGGTGTGGTCTTGGCTTTGATCCAGCGTCCTGCAGGATTCAGCGAACCCAGCGGGTTCGCTGAATCCGTAGGGTTCGCCATGTCCACCATACGTTGAATAACCTGACGGCACGCCGGGTCACTGCGGTGTTCCGTGTGGGCCAGCACATGCGTAAGTTCAACGAGGTCTGTTTCGTAGTAGCGGGGAAATCGTGGCAGTGTCCAATCGAAGTCTCGACCGTCCCACTCGTAGCTGTGCGACAGCAGAAACGTGCACAGAATGTCGATCGTTTCCGCGTCGTTTTCGAGTGGACGATCCCCATTCCGATGCACAAGCGCACCGAGGGCCTTGACAGCGGCAGCTCTGCATCCCCGGCCGGCCAGCGTACATCCCAGCGTGTCCGGATGCTTCTGCACTGTCTCTGTCAGCACGTCCCACGCCTGTTGTGTGCGTGGGTCATCCTCATAGCCGAAGTGGGTCAAGACTTGGAGGGCAATGCCGGTGTAAGCCAGCCAGGGGGCAGCTGTCTTATCGCCCGGCGCGAATGAGCCATCAGGCATGCGTCCACGTTCGAGTAAGTTCTCACAGACAGCGTCAGTCTCGGGGATGCGAGGTGTTCCCAGTTGGGTCAGCAGGAAGAGCGTGCCGAAGTTGCCCACGGGACCGCCATAATACGGGCCGGTCGACCGGCCCCAGAAATTGATCGGAACCCAGTGACGGCGCAACCTCAGCACCGGCGCCCAGGTGAGGATACGGGCTTGCTCCTCCTGCAGTGACGCAGCCGGTCTTCTGAAGATGTGCCTTAGCGTTAGGAAGCGTGCGGAAGGGTTGCCCGGATCCAGAAGCCAGGGCACCGGATCTCTGCCGATGACATCCACCCAAGACATAGTGATACTTTCCGGCTGCCCCTAGAGCTTATAGCCGATAGCGCGCAGGAAACCCTTGCGCCAAGCGATACCATCCTCGTCCTCAATTCCCCGGGTTCTGACGCCATCGATGACACCCAGGATGCCGCGTCCCTGTGCCGACTCGGCGATGATCACCTCAACCGGATTGGCCGTCGCGCAGATTACTCGAGCGACCTCGGGGATGTTCTTGACGGCGTTCAACACGTTAATGGGGTAGAATCCCTCACCCAAGAAGATAATGAAGCTATGTCCGGCGCTCAGCGCATAGGCGTTCTTCTTTGCCAATTCGATCATGGGCTCATCCGTCCCACTCCATCGCACCAGCGCTTCTCCTGAGGATTCACAGAAAGCCAGGCCGAATTTGATGCCGGGCACGGCGGTGACCAGGGCCTCGTGAATATCCTCAACGGTCTTGATGAAGTGGGACTGACCCAAGATGAAGTTGATGGGTTCGGGTTTCTCAACGGTGACGACTTTCAATTCGAGTGGCATAGTGGTCTCCTTCATTCCTGACTTGTTCGAAGGCCGGCCTGCTCCAGCATATGCCGCAGATCGGCTATGGCAGCGTCTGCAGTCGCTGTTGCTGCGGCGACCGTAGCAGCGTGGGTTGTGGCAATGATCCGTAGCCCCTCCTGCCCAGCAGAAGGGAAGGGCTGGGCCAGGGACTTCAGATAGACGTCGGGATGGCGTTGGCGGGCTTGCTCTAGAGGTATGGCAACGTCGGCTTCATCATCTACATGCACGCGAATCGCCTGCTCCGCAAAGCTCCCTATCTCGAATCGCTCGTGGAGCTCGGGGACAATCGTCGCGTTGAAGATAGCGGTCAGCTCGGCTGGCACGCCAGGTAGGATATAGACGAGTGTCTTGCCGGTGATCAGTCGCACGCCAGGGGCTGTCCCGATGGGGTTCGGTAGCGGCTCGGCATCCCCGGGCAGCCGTGCCATCTTAGCGCGGGCTGCCTCCGGTCCGCGTTGTTGGAGATAGCCGCGTGCTATGAGTTGGTCGTAATGTGTCTCGACGAGTTTGCGTGCTCGGGGATGGTCGACGAGTGGGCGATCAAGTGCCTCGGCAATTGCGCTGAGCGTCAGATCGTCCCCCGTTGGACCCAGCCCACCACAGCAAACGACGACGTCCGGGTCCTGGGCCAGCAAGAAGGCTAAGCCGCGGGCGATACTCTCGGGGGTGTCTGGGGCTATCACGGCGTTGATGACGGCGAACCCCAGATGGGTGAGGCCGCGGCCAAGTGAGTAGAGATTCAAGTCGCGAATCTCTCCGCTCAGGACCTCGTTGCCTATGGCCAGGATACTGCACCGGGGCATACCTGTCTCCTTGATGGTTGGCTTGATGTCGCAGCCGCTTGCGCAAATCTTGGTTGTGGTGCAGCAGTGTCCCCGAGAGCCGCACTGGGGTGCGGCGATCCCAGCTTGGCGAGGCTGCACCTAGGCTTCGGAGCCGAGGACCCTGTCGACGGCGCCTCTCAGCTCCGCAGGGCTGACAGGTTTCGTAATATAGACTTGCACTTTGGCGATGTGCTCACCCAGGATGCGATCGATGGGCGTGTTCTGCGCGGTGACGACGATGACTGGAATCTCTGACAGATCCGGATCCTCCTTCATTGTCTGAAAGACGGCCCAGCCCCCCATGTCCGGCAACATCAAATCCAGCAGGACAAGCGCAGTTGGGGCTTGGTGTATGAGCCCCAAACCGGTGATGCCGTCCCTCGCGCCGACGATGTTGAAGCGCCTCTCATCCAGCATCATCTGCACAAGTTCGACCATGTCCGGATCATCTTCTACATATACGATGCGTTGTTTGTCTTTCTCAGCCACCGTGTGACTCCTCACCTGACTCCTGGCCAAAAGAAGCAGCGCTGGAATGAGCTGTTCATCCCAGCGCCGATATGGGCTAGTAAGCGCGATGACTTGACTTGTTCAGCATGCGCACTGCGGGCGAACCCTGCGGGTTCGTGGACCTAGGGCTGGGCTAGATCTCGATATTGAGCACCTTCTTCACGCTTGCGAGCAGCTCTTGTGGGCCAAAGGGTTTGGTCACATAGTCATCGACCTTGGCGATATGTAGTCCCAAGACCTTGTCAATGCTTTGAGCCTTCGCCGTCACGACGATCACCGGGATGTCGTTCAGATCTTCATCAGCTTTCATTTGCTGGTAGACCTCCCACCCATCCATGTCAGGCATCATCAGATCCAGAAGCACGAGGTCAGGCTTGACCGTCCGCACTGTGCTCAGACCCTCACGGCCACCCACGGCACCGATGAGCTCGAAGTTGCGTCGTCTTAGGATGAGCTTGATCAGTTCGATCATCTCAGGCTCATCTTCAATGCAGACTACTTTCACGGGGTTCCTGGTATCTGCCATGAGGCACCTCCCAGCATATGCTGTCCATATCAGTTTAGCACAGCCCATCCGCTTGTCAATAACCAGCTGTGTATGCTTGGTTGTATGAAAAGTTTCATTGCACAAGCTATCCATAGATCGCCAGGTAGTGCCCTGGACACTGGGCGTTCCTATGGGCATGAACACCGGACCAAGTGTCAGATTCACTATCCGAACATCTACAACTTACAGTATAGAGATGTCTGCCAACAACACAACTCGCAGCATACCGGGTGGGCCAGATGATTGGGGTAAGTGCTAAACAG
>JAGHDT010000175.1 GCA_021159805.1 Anaerolineae bacterium | reverse complement strand
GCAACAGACAACCGCCGGCACAGCATCTCCAACGCAGCCACAGTGTCGACCAAGTGGTAGTCACCCGGCGGCGGACCGGCCTCGGTCGTCGCCTCCTCCTCGAACATAGAGAGCTGCGCACCGCGTGCCCGGCCGGCTGGCTTGCGCATCCCGGGAATGCGCCCGACCAGCGTCCGGAACCCCAACTCGTGCATCAGATTCAGAACAAGCTCCCGGTCAAAGCCGTCCGTCAGCTGTGCTCGCGCCAGATCCAGCGACACCGGCGCATCGCGGATGATTCGGCCGAGCCGCTGGCTCAGATATGCATCGTCTTTGCCCGCTCCCAACGCCTTCTGATAGCGCGTGGACAGCTCGCCGATGTGCTCGTAGATCCCGTCAAGCGTCCCGTGTGTCTGAAGCATAGTCGTCGCGCCCTTCTCACCCACGCCTCTGACGCCCGGAATATTGTCAGACTTGTCGCCGACAAGGGCTTTCAGATCAATAAGCTGGCCCGGCTCCAGGCTGTAGCGCTCCCGCACTTTATCAGGCGTGTAGTAGATCGTATCCGAGAAACGACGGCCCGAGGTCAGGACCGTTACGCGGTCGTCCACGAGCTGCAGCGCATCCCGATCACCGGTCACGATGACCACATCAAGGTCCTGCTGGGCAGCCTCGCGCGACAGTGTACCCAAAAGATCGTCGGCTTCAAAGTCCTCAAGCTCCACGATGGGCAGACCAAACGCCGCTACGATCTCGCGTATCCGGACCATTTGGCCACGCATCTCGTCCGGCATCTTCTCGCGGTGCGCCTTATAGCCGCCGTAGAGGCCGACGCGGAAGGACGGACCTTTGTCGAAACAGACGATCAGGTAGTCCGGAGACTCCAACGCCAGGACCGACAACAACATTGAGGTGAAACCATAGGAGGCATTGGTCAATTCGCCGGAGGGCGATGTGAGATCAGCCGGCAGCGCGTGAAACGCGCGATAAGCCAGAGAGTGCCCGTCGATGAGCATAAGCTTGTTGCGAGGCATACAACCTCCCCTCACAAGGGTACCAACCCAGCGGTCAGACCCCGGCTATAGGAACGGAAATAGGGATGAGGGTGACCCCTCATCCCTATTCTATCACCGAAACCCCAGTCCTCTACCGCCTTGCGATGATCAGTCCGGAGGGCGTGCGCTCGAGGCCATCGGCGGAGTGCTGCACGTCTTTCGCCGGCGGAGCAGGCGGAGCAGGCGCCGAGGCAGCCTGCGGGTCCACCTGTGGCGCGCCGCCCGGTGCGACTTGCTGGGCCTTGGCGCGGATCTGCATCAGCCGATCCGCACCTTCCTCCTGACCTTGCTCGCGCATAGACCCCTCAAGTGCCTCCAGGAACTGCAGGAAACGCGGCGTCAGGAGCTTACGGATCCCTTGGAGCTGCTCCATCAACGCCTCATCGCTGGGCGCCGCCATCAGTCGGCGGGTCAGAGCCATCTCCGGCGGCATCGTGCTCTCCATCGCCCGGTTGACAGCCGTCGCCACACGCTGGAGATCCTCAGCAGCCTGCTGATCACCGCGCTTCTGGGCCTCTTGCAGCTGCGTTCCAAGGATGGTGAAGAAGAGATCGTCCAACTCGGAAAGATGGCTGCTCGCCATACGGACGGCGTCCTCAGTGGAGAGCAGCTTGCCCAACAGGACCGACCGATCTCGAACGTTGGCTTCGCCGGCAGCCACGATTTCATCCCGCACGTCGAGGATCTTGCGCCGCAACACCTCGAGCGCCGGCTTCTCGTCGGCAGCAGCGTCTTCAATGCGCGCCACGAGCCGCTGGAAGAAGCCATAGTCCATCAATGGCATACCCGACCGTACGAGCACGCTGATCGTCTCATCATCGGTTGCCTCAATCAGGGCCGCCAGCAGCGATTCAGCGCTGGGAGCTTCGGCGAAGCCGCGCAGAATCTCGGCGCGCGATGCCAGAGCCCGGCCAATGTCAGTCTGCTGCACCAGGTACTCGTGCAGGGCCTCGATCGTCTCACTATTCGAGCCTGCCTGAGGCCCCGCCTGCGTCATCTGCACCACGTACTCCAAGAACGCAAAGAGCCCCTCGTCAATCAGAGCCTCGCTGTCCGCGACCAACTCAGGCCACCGTTCCTGTGGAGCCTGCAGCAGCGTACCCACTAACTCACGTTGGCTCTGGCTGCGGGTCATCTCCTCTTCCGAGACACCCTCCAGCTCCAGCACACGCTTGATCAGCGATTCCATGGTGATGAAGGTCTCGGATTGCAGCAAATACCCTTTCTTTTCCTCGGGTGGCATCGCATCCATCAGCTGCCGAGTCAAACGGCCTGCGATCTTCTGCCGCGCAGCCATATCGGCGCCAGAGTCGACCGGCAGATAGAGCAGAGAGATCTCTTTCGCGGGATCATGGTAGATAAAGGGAAGGTTCAGCGCGCCGCCGGTGCCACAAGAAGGGCACCGTGCCACGTTAACACTCCCACTCAGCACGCGGTTCGTCACGTCAGGCTCAACGCGGACGTCCAGAATCTGCTGAACGGGCGCCTGAAATCTTGTGCCGCACGATGGACAGGTCACGGCGGCTGCATATCTAGGTGGCATCAACTTACTCCTTCAATAACAGGGTCACAAAGTCACCGCATACAGAGAACCATTATACCAGACTCTCATCGCTCCAAATGGCCAAACCGGTCTCGCGTGGCAGTGCAACGTAGAACGTGGAGCCACGTCCAGGAGCGCTGGTTACCCAACATCGGCCCCCGTGGGCCTCTGCAATCGCCCGGGTGAGGTAGAGTCCCAGGCCCGTGCCCGAGACGGCCCGCGTCTCCGGACCCTCCACTCTGTAGAAACGATCGAAAATGCGCTCCTGTTCATCCAGTGGAATGCCAACGCCCTCATCCGAGACGGAGATGACAACTTCGGCCGGCGTTGAGCGCCCGCGCAGCTCAACCTCACCGCCCCGAGGGGAGTACTTGATGGCATTCGAGACCAGGTTATCAAGCATCTGCTCCAACCTCTGAGGATCGCCCAACACCGACGGGAAGTCCTCCGGGAAGGTTTGAAGCAGTTGGTGCTTGGTAGTCTGAGAGCTATACCGCTCCAGCACACGCCGGCCAAGGAAACGCAGATCTACCTCCTCGACGTCCCGGAAGGGCAGACCACCGGCCTGCAGCCGCGACGCATCCAGCAAGTCGTCGACCAGCCGAGCCAATCGATCGGCCTCTTGTACAATATCAGAGAGCATTTCCTCCACCAGATCCGGGTTGGACCGCACCTTAGGGTGCTGCAAGGTCTCGGCATACCCCTTGATAATCACCACCGGTGTCTTGAGCTCGTGCGACACTACGGAGATAAACGTGTCCTTCAGCGCGTCCGACTCGCGGAACCGCGTGATATCGCGCACCGTCCCGATGATAGTGAGTAGATGGTCGCTCTTGGTCATCAGCGGGGCATAGGTAATAGCCAGCGAGACCACACTGCCATTCCGGCGGCGCAGCTCACCCTCCACATAGAGCGTTCGCCTCTCCCCGGTAGGCCAGCCCTGGGCGATGGCCTCCTCAAGCGTCATCTGCGAGCTACGCCGTGCCCAGGTGACCACCTCGCTATGGTGGCGATCCACAGCTTCCACCGCCGTCCAGCCGGTGAGTGTGGCGAG
>JAGHDT010000560.1 GCA_021159805.1 Anaerolineae bacterium | reverse complement strand
CGAGTGAGGCCATCGATGGGAGTTGGTGAGACACTGGCTGGTTGAGAGGAGGGAGCGCGCGACCGAGAAGAATAGCACGACGCCTTTGGCGGGGCTACAGCCGGGGTGTTAGGGCAGGACGGCGCGTGCGACGGGCGGCCATAGGGATACGTAAGGTGCCGTTGGTGAGGCCGGCGATTGGATACCGCGCTCCGTTCTCGCGGCGTCCCCATTGTTGTCTGTGGCGCCTATTCTAGTGCAAGCTCAAGGGAGATTCCATGACGTTTCAGCCTGACTACCAGCGTATGGTGGATGTGGTGAATAATCGCAGGCCGGCGCAGCTGCCGATCTACGAGCACATCATCAATCCTGGGTTTATGGAACAGGCCACAGGAACCGAGTTCGCTGCCTTGGCAGGCGGTGACGATGCCGATCTGGCGCACTACTTCGAGCACACCTGTGCTTTCTTCCACGACCAGACCTATGATACGGTTTCGTACGAGGTCTGCATTACTGAGATTCTACCCGGCGGCGGAGCGCTTCTGGGTGAACACCCTGGCCCGATCCAGACGCGGGCTGACTTCGAACGCTATCCGTGGGATGAGTTGCCGGCCCTGTTCTGGGCCGTGGCGGAGCGCCGGTTCGCTGCGCTGGGCGAGGCAATGCCACTGGGTATGAAGGCGCTGGGCGGGGTGGGGAATGGTGTCTTTGAGATTAGTGAGGACCTGGTCGGGTATGAACACCTGGCGTATATGTCACTCGACGATCCGGATCTGTACGCTGATCTCTATCGCAAGATCGGCGATTTGATGGTTACGATCTGGCGCGAATTCCTTCCGCGTTACCGGGATCTGTATGTGATCTGCCGCATCGGCGACGATCTGGGCTACAAGGTCAGCACGCTCATCGCGCCTCGCGAGATCCGCAAGCACATTGTCCCGCAATACGTGCCGGTCATCCGATTGATCCATGAGGCCGGGTTCCCGTTTCTATGGCACTCGTGTGGCAACATTTTCAGCATTATGGATGACATGATCGCCGCCGGCGTCAACGCCAAGCACTCGAACGAGGATGTGATTGCACCCTTCGGGACGTGGATCGAGCGCTACGGTGATCGTATCGGATTGCTTGGTGGCGTGGACGTCGACGTTCTCTGCCGTGAGGACCCGGATGTGGTCTTCGATCGCGTAGTGGAGATGGGACGGCGCTTCCGAGGTATGGCGCAGGGCTACGCGTTGGGCTCCGGTAACTCCATCCCTGATTACGTGCCTGTCGAGGGCTATATGGCTATGATTCGTGCTGCTCGGTATCTGCGAGGAGAAGAGCAGAGGTCCTGACAGGATCTACGGGATTCGCAGGATTTCCCTGGGCACGTCCTGCAAATCCTGTGGTTCGCGCCTGTTTGACTTGGAAGGAGGACTATGGCAAGCGCTGGCTACACCAACATCGTGCTGATCGTGGCCGACGACCTCGGCTACGGTGATCTGGGTTTCCTCGGCAATCGCTACGTATCCACCCCTTCTCTGGACCAGATGGCTTCCCAGGGGGTGGTGCTGACGCAGCACTATACAGCTTCACCCATCTGCGCTCCCGCACGCGCCAGCCTGCTCTGCGGGCGATACAGCCACCGCACGGGCGCGCTGAGCGTGGAGTCCAACCGAGGGCTGGACCGTTTTTCGGTGCAGGAAGCTACCATAGCTGACCTGTTCCGGTCTGGGGGGTTCGCCACCGGTATGGTGGGAAAGTGGCACAATGGTCTGTTTGACCGGCGTTACCATCCCAACAGCCGCGGCTTTGATGAGTTCGTCGGCTTTCTCAACGGAGGAATGGACTACTACAACTGGATCCTGGATGTCAACGGTAGACCCCGCCGCTCTGATGGACGCTATCTGACAGACGTCTTCACCGAAGAGGCTGCAGGCTTCATCAGGCGCCATCGTGATGAGCCCTTTTTCCTCTACGTGGCCTACAATGCTCCCCATAGCCCCCTGCAGGCGCCCGAACGTGAGGTCCAGAACTTCCGCGATGGTGGGCGCTTCAATGAGGCGGTGTGCCGGCTTTATGCGATGATCCAGCGCATGGACGCCGGTATTGGGCAGATTATGGAAGCGCTTGAGGAGTACGGCCTGGATGAGAACACTCTCGTGCTGTTCACCAGTGACAATGGGCCGTGGCTCGGGACAGAGCGGCTGCCGGATGGCCGAGTTCTCAGCATGCGGCGGTACAATGGCCCCTTCCGCGGGATGAAGCAGGATGTGCTGGAGGGGGGCATCCGAGTGCCCGCCATCGTGCGTTGGCCCGCGCGGTTGCCGGCTGGTGCCAGCGTGGACGCGATGATCCATTTCTGCGATTGGCTGCCCACCTTGACCGCCGCCGCTGGGGTCACGGCGCGGTCGCCGCAGCCATTGGATGGTACCAATATCCTGCCGGTGCTACAAGGAGAGTCGGATAGCGTCTGCCAGCAACGCTTCTGGCAGTTCAACCGTTATGAACCCGTTCCCGGCTGCAATGCCGCCATGCGTGACGGCCCGTGGAAGCTCTATTGGTCGCGCATTCCTGAGGCCATGGCCAAGCTCGATGTTGACAACGTCTGGTACCGCGGTATGTTCGCTGTGCCGCACTTCGAGATGCCGGTCGATCCCTCGCCGGTTGTGCGTACGTTGTCGGCGGCTGGCAAACCGCAGCTCTACAATCTGACCGATGATCCATCGGAGAGCGAGAACTTGGCCCTGCAACATCCTGACCGGGTGCGCACGATGCAGCGGGCACTGGCGAGCTGGTTTGCCGAGGTGAACACAGAACGCCGTGGCCTGCCGGATGTCTGGCGTGGGTGAGAAGAAGAGGGAGTTGACCATAGATATGAGCGATCTGACCACTGATGTAGGACGGATATCGGATGACGCACGCATCGCGGCGCTGCGCGCACGCGTCATGGAGACGAAAGACAACGAACGCGT
>JAGHDT010000226.1 GCA_021159805.1 Anaerolineae bacterium | reverse complement strand
GCAGACGATGCCGCTGGCGAACCAGCTTTCCACGTCCGGGCTACCGTTTGCGCCTGCTTTCCACCATTTCTTCGGCCACGTGCCGGAGCTGTCCCTGCCGGAACTCACCGTGCGCTACGAGGCGAGTTTCGAGTGCGCCTATGAAGGGCCCGTCGAGCTGGTGATGGAACCGGGTTCCCTGCGTGGCGATTGGTCCATCTGCGTCAATGAGGCGCCCCCACTGACCGCTGCGGCGTTTGGACCGACCATGGCCCACGTTCGGGGGAGCCTTGGGGCGGACATCACCGCTGCCTTGCAGCCTGGTGCCAACACGATCCGCGTCGAAGTCACTACCGATCGGCTGGATGGTGGGCTTCTCAACCCGCTCTATCTGGCCGGGAGCTTTGGCGTGGTACTGGCGCCGCTGGGGCTTGTGGCGGTCAAGGTCGACGGCGCGTTCGAGCGGTATGTGGACAACCTGCTCCCGTACTACGCCGGCGTGGTGGACTACACGATGCGGTTCACTCTGCTCGCCGTGCCCGAGAGCCCCACGGCGCTGGTGTCGCTGGAGACCCCAGAGCCCTTCCACGAGGCGGCTGAGGTCTCGATCAACGACGGTGACAGACTACCTGTGCTGTGGGAGCCCCGCCAGGTTGAAGTCCCGACCTCCGTCCTTCGCGTGGGCGATAACTCGCTGCGCGTGCGGGTCTACACTACACTGATCCGCTCGTTCGAGGGCCAGTGGTTTGACTACGATGCTCACCGGTATCGGGACGTGCAGGATGTGTAGGGTCTGCTCATCCAACCGCTGAGTTCAGCATCGCCTTCAGTGTTCTTGTATCCAGTCAGGAGAGGCCCATGCTCACGTCATTGACTCTGGCCAATGTCTTGCCCTATCTTGAGTCTGAGATAGAGCAGCTGTCACGCCAACAGATTACGGATCCGGCGCACCCGGGATATGGGGCGGTGGTCACCAGTGATGATGGCCGTCCTTCGCCGGGGCGGACCGCGGCGCTGATTGTGGCGGGCACCTACGTCTTTGTGGGAAGAGGCGACATCGGGGAGCCCACGGTGCATCGTATGGTCCTGGCTGGCGATGCGCTGGCGGGGATGCAGCGTCCCAGTGGCTTGATCGACCTGCCCACGGTGAATATCGATTCCAGTCCCGATACTGCCTTCACGGTGCAGCGCCTGTGTACTGCTGTGGAGTTGCTGCGAACGCAGCCCAACTTGGGGGTAGCTTGGAGTGCGATTGTGGACAGTGTCGAGCGCTTCATCCGGCGGGCTGTGCCCGGGATGTGTACCGGCGGCTTTCACACGCCCAACCACCGGTGGGTCATCGCATCGGCGCTGGCCCAGGCCCAGGCTCTCATGCTCCCTGGCCTTGAGGCTGCCGCCACGGTCGAGGCCTATCTTCTGGAGGGCATCGATGTTGATGCGGAGGGCTTCTTCATCGAGCGCAGTATCGGTGTCTACGATGCGGTCAACACGCGTGCCTGGCTGCTACTTGCCGAGAACTGGGATCTTCCTTCTCAGACGTTGGATGGTGTGGGGCGCAATCTGAGGCTTGACCTTCACCTGCTCCACGGGGATGGCACGGCTGAGACCGGGCTATCGCATAGGCAGGACTATGGACATCGCGCCGTGCCGACCGGGCTGATCTCCTGCTATCTGTTGTACAACTTTGTACGACCTGAGCCGGCTTTCTCAGCAGCCGCGCAGCGCATCTGGCAGCATGCTGAAACGCCGGGAGACGCGCAGTGGATGGCGTATGCCTTGCTCAGGACCGGTGATCCGGGCCAGGCGATGGATGCGGCTGTGGATGACTTCACGCTGCATCTGCCGAAGAACGGCATCTGGCGTCTGCGGCACGGGCCTCTCAGTGTCTCAGCTTTCCAAGATGCGACTCGGCTCCTCACGTTTGGATACGGACGGGCCATGCTGAGCGGGATCCGCATCGATCAGACGTACTTTGGCGAGGCATGCGGCCATTTCATCAGCGATGACCTGGTGGTGGATGACCGCGGCGTCATTCTGCGGTCGCAGGGGCGTGGCCGACCCAGGCGCCCCGGCTATGAGCTGCCGTTGGGCTCTGAAGTGCCACCGGAGTTCTGGAAGGCCAGAGTGTTGGATCGAGGTTTGCGCGAGTTGCCTCCCGCCACCAGTGAGCTGGTTCTGAACGAGATCGAGGGTGGCGTGGCCCTCCGTTACCGGACATTGGATGGCATGGACGAAGTCGCGGCGCAGATCGCGCTGGATTTCGAGCCGGGCGGGATTTGGGAGACGGAGGACACGCGGTTGCGGCCGCGATCCGGGCAGGTGCTTTTTCTCAAGAACGGCTGGGGCGAGATGCGGTACGGCACAGATGTGATCCGTATCGAGGGCGGTGCACACGCTCATAGTATGTGGCAGATGCGGAGCACGGAAGGGCCGGGCGAGTCCGTGCGTATCCTGCTGACGTTCGCCACACCGGTGACCCACGTATTCCGGCTGACAGGGTGCTCAAAGCCCGATGCCATCTTATGAAGTTTGAGGAATCGGCTCGGCAAGGTGGCAGATTTGCGTTGACAGCACCCGATGATGAAGACTGAAAAACGACTTGGTCACTCAGTGGGCTATTGCAGCCACAGAGCGCCGAGGGATGAATCCCGGGGCTAAGAAACCGCGCCTCATCAATGGGGCTTCAGACCGCTTCTCTGCGTCTGGCAGCCCGATTACGAAATCTGAGAAATCAACCACGTAACACTAGCGCGCCGCGGCATTCAGGGCCGCACCGGGATGCAGACGCATCCCGGTGCTTGCGTCAGCATACTGACGTTAGCTACACGCGGTAAATCGGGTTTTCAGGCGTGCCAGAGCGGTCTGAGGCCCAATTGATGCGGCGCGCGGTGGCTGAAGCAGTGCAATCGCACAACCTGGTTGCTGCGCTGATCTTCTT
>JAGHDT010000130.1 GCA_021159805.1 Anaerolineae bacterium | reverse complement strand
TGTGACTAGTGATTACCTGCATTGATGATGGCTCTGGTTGCCCAACGGGATCTTCCCAGTGTCTTGGTCCCCGGCGGGGTCACGCTGCCACCCACCGTCGGTGAGGATCTGGGCAAGGTGCAGACCTTGAGCGTTCGTTTCGCACAGGGCGAGATCACACTGGACCAGGCGGCTGTGCTGGGATGTCGCGCCTGTGCCTCTCCCGGCGGCGGTTGCCAGTTCTTTGGGACCGCGGCAACCAGCCAGGTGGTCGGCGAGGCTCTCGGGCTGACGCTCGTGCACGCGGCGTTGGCACCTTCGGGGCAGCCGATCTGGCTGGATCTGGCCCGGCGTTCCGCGCAGGCCCTGTCCCAGCTGGCAGCTGCCGGCATCACCGTGGGGGACATCGTGACCGAGGCCGCTGTCAAAAACGCGATGGTGGTCTATGCTGCGTTCGGCGGGAGCACCAACCTGCTGCTTCACCTACCCGCGATCGCGCACGCCGCGGGACTGCCACGTCCGTCTGTGTCAGATTGGGACGCTCTCAATCGCGCCGTGCCGCGGTTGGTGGACGTGACACCGAACGGCCCTGTCGGACATCCGACTGTGCGGGTGTACCTTGCGGGCGGCGTCCCTGAGGTGATGCTGCACTTGCGGGATCTGGGCTTGCTGGACCTTGACGTGCTGACAGTTCAGGGACAGCCGTTGGGTGATTCATTGGATTTTTGGGCCAAGAGCGTGCGCCGTAAGCGGCTCCGAGAGCGGCTGTATGCGGAGGATGGTGTTGATCCGGATACTGTGATCATGAGCCCGGAAGCCGCCCGCGCGCGGGGGCTCACCCCTACGATGACCTTCCCGACCGGGAATCTGGCGCCGGAGGGCGCTGTCATCAAGAGCACGGCCATTGACCCGAGCCTGTTGGATCGCGACGGCGTCTACCACAAACTCGGCCCGGCTCGCGTCTTCACCAGCGAGCGTGCCGCGATTGCCGCGGTGAAGGGGCAGACGGCTGACCCGGTCAAGCCCGGCGACGTCATGGTGCTAATCGGGCGTGGGCCTCTGGGCTGCGGGATGGAAGAGACGTACCAGATCACGTCAGCGCTCAAGGTCTTGCCCTGGGGGAAGGATGTGGCCCTGATCACCGACGCCAGGTTCAGCGGTGTGAGCACCGGAGCGTGCATTGGGCATGTGGGACCTGAGGCGTTGGCCGGCGGTCCGCTTGGCCGTGTGCGTGATGGCGATCTCATTCGCATCATAATTGACTGCCGCAACCTTCAGGGAACTGCGGATCTTGTGGGTCACGATGGCCGGCGGTATGCGCCGGAAGAGGGCGCGCGGGTCTTGGCAGGCCGGCGGCCGCATCCGGATCTGGCGCCAGATCCGGATTTGCCTGACGATACGCGTCTATGGGCCCTGCTACAGCGGGCCAGCGGCGGCATCTGGGGCGGCTGCGTCTATGATGTGGACCAGATTGTGGGAAGAATGAGAGAATAGAAGAATCAGCGAAAAAGCGAGCAAGCGAAAAAGCGAGAAGGCGACTTGTGACTTCGGACTCGGACTAACGTTCAACGTGCAACTTGTAACCTGCAAACGGAGGCTCCTATGTATCTGACGCGACACGAAACGCAAAACGGCTCCCAGTGGGCCCTGGATGGAGAATTGCTTATCCCGGCTTTTGACCTGGGGCTGCTATTGGAGCTGCCCTTCGAGGCGTATGGTGCGACGCTTCAGGCGATGACCACGGGAGAGCCCGCAGAGGGGCCACGTCTGGCACCTATCGAGGCGATGCAGGAGGTCTGGGCCAGTGGCGTGACTTACCTCCGCAGCCGTGACGCGCGGCAGGCGGAATCCGGGACCGGCGACATTTACGCGCACGTCTATCTGGCGGAGCGTCCGGAGCTCTTTATGAAGGCTGTTGGGTGGCGGGTGAGAGGGCCGGAGGATGCGATCCGGGTGCGACCTGACAGCAGCTGGAGTGTGCCGGAGCCCGAAGTCACCTTGGTGATCAACTGCCACCAGGAGATCGTGGGCTATTGTGCCGGCAATGATGTCTCCTCTCGGAGTATTGAGGGCGCTAACCCGCTCTACCTGCCGCAAGCCAAGGTCTATACCGGGTCGTGCGCGCTGGGCCCTGGGATACAATTGGCCGGCCCCGACGAGATGCGGCAGCTCAGCGTTAAGTTGGAGATCGCCCGTGGCGGTGAGCAGATCTTCTCCGGCGAGACCAGCACCGAACAGATGAAGCGCGCGTTCGAGGAGCTCGTGGACCACCTGTACCGCGAACTCGCCTTCCCGGAGGGCGTTTTCCTGATGACCGGCACCGGCGTTGTGCCGCCGGACGAGTTCACGCTCTCAGTCGGCGACGTGGTGCGCGTGACGGTGGGGGAGCTGGTGTTGGAGAATGGAGTGGGATAGCGGATAGCGGTCAGCTATCAGCGGTCAGCTATCAGTGGCTGATAGAAGATGGAGTAAGGAGTATGCAGTAAGCAGTAAGGACCCGGAGGAGGAGCCGCAGAATGACGAAAGTGGTGCATTTTCGCCAGTTGCGCGCCTGGGAAACATCGCATCAGCTTGTGCTGCGTGTCTATCGGATGACGCAGGACTTCCCACGGAGTGAGCAGTATGGTCTTGTGTCTCAGATGCGCAGGGCTGCGGTCTCTGTACCCGCGAACATAGCGGAGGGATTCAAACGACGGGGCATTCAAGAGAAGATCCGCTTCTACAATATCGCAGAAGCATCGCTGGCGGAGCTGAAGTATTACTTTATTCTCGTGCGGGACTTGGACTACGTCGCCGAAAACCAGGCTGCGTTGGACAGTGCGGCTGAGGTCGGTCGGCTTCTCAACGGTTTGATCGTCAGCACTGAGCGCAGACACTAGTCTACTGCTTACTGCTTACTGCTTACTGCTTACTACAGATGCATCCGAGGAGGTGCTAGCATGACTGTACAACCCGTTCTGATCGCCGGCACTTGGCGCTCATCAGATGCGCCAGTTGGTACGTTCCAGGCGGTGAATCCGGCGACGAAGCTGCCGCTCCCGGAGATCTACCCTGTCTCAAGCTGGGAGGAAACTGAGCTGACGATCAAGGCTGCGGCGGAGGCGGCAGAGGAGCTGCGCGATGTGCCACCTGAGGCACGGGCGCGGTTCCTTGAGACCTTTGCTGATAACATCGAGGCGCGTGCAGACACGATTGCGTCGCTGGCACACTTGGAGACAGGACTGGCC
>JAGHDT010000328.1 GCA_021159805.1 Anaerolineae bacterium | reverse complement strand
GTAGACGACATCGATATGCGGTGGGAATTGCTCGAGGGGCTCAGGATAGTCAACCGCCGTCAGATTGGAGAGGTACACATACCCGAGTTCATCACGCAGGAACTTCAGCACGGCCAAGAGGTGCCGCGTATGCACCAATACACCTTCATACCTTGGACGCGACATCAACAGAGAGCGCGAAACTGCACGGGTCATCCGATGTGGCTTCGCCTGTGGGTAGTCCTCGCCCTCCCCGCGTTCAGGGGGTTCTGCCGGGCGAAGCGCGCCGGGGAAATGCTCTTGGAGACGTTCCCAGACCTCTTCCGGCATATCAAGCGGTAAGTGTACCATGCTAAACGTCCTTGTCCTTCGGCCCTACCAGGCCCTCAAGATCACGCCAGTTGATCAGATCAGGCCCCAGGATTGGCTCCGGGACACCCTCATCCTCACCGGGCTGAAAGGCCCGGATATCCTTGATCGACTCGTGCTCAAAGCGCGCGTGCAGGGCCAGAATCCCTTGAATCAACGCCTCCGGTCGTGGAGGACAGCCCGGGACATAGACGTCAACCGGAATTAAGCGATCGACCCCCGAGACAACATTGTAGCCTTCTTTGAAGGGTCCTCCTGAGATGGCACACGCGCCCATCGCTATGACGTACTTCGGCTCGGCCATCTGATTGTAGAGGCGAACCAGCAGAGGGGCCATCTTCTTCGTCACCGTGCCGTTGACAATCATCAGATCCGCCTGGCGGGGACTGGCACGCATGATCTCCATCCCGAACCGAGCGGTATCATAGCGCGACGCGGCAGTAGCAATCATCTCAAACGCACAACACGCAAGGCCGAACAGCATAGGCCAGAGGGACCGTTTTCGCGACCAGGCATAGACTCGATCCAAAGTGGTCATCTTAACTGAAGACTGAAGCTCAGGAGGAATCTCGGGTAAGTTTATCTGATCCTGCAACCGAGTGGATCTCGTCATGGGAGCACCTCTGAAACTCAACAAAGCCACGGGGCGAGAGCAGTCTCGCCCCTCCAATGGGGAAGGCGGGACTTGAACCCGCACGCCTTGCGGCACATGATCCTAAGTCATGCTCGTCTGCCAATTCCGACACTTCCCCGCAAAACGGAATTATACCGCCAAACCTCACATGAGCAAGAAAGCCTACCCAAGAGCAACCCAGCCAGAGTCGCCGGACCCGAGCTAGCCACGCTCCTTAAGGTGCCGGGGCTTTGTCAATCATCTCTTTCAGAGCCTCATAGGCCGGGCGAACCCCGGCGCCTTTCCAGGTCGCGAAGTCACGGTCAAATCCCCACCAGAACGGGTCGACGATAGCCCACCAATACTCTTCATTATCCGGGGTCCATTTGGAGTCGGGAAAGTTCCACACAAACATAGGACCGATCCAGGGATCCCAGTTGGCCCGCGCATACTCGTACGCCCGCACGAGATAGTCACCCTGTTCTTCCGGCGTTACGGCAAACCATGCATAGTCCGGATGTTCAGGACTCGAGCTAGTGTGCCAGCCAAACTCCAATATGGCGACTTGCTTGTGGCCGTCGCCATACGCTTCCATCAGCGCCCGCATATCTTCAACGTGCCGGAAGCAGAAGAAAGCCTGGCCGCCATAATCATTAGCCGGATCGGCCGCCTCCTGTGGCGAAACCTCCGGAGGGGCCTTGTAGCCAGGCGCGTTGAGACCCAAGAGATCGAAGTAAGGTGAAGCGCCGGCCTCGTACATCCCGGCCAAATAGTCGACATCGGGCATCGCTTCGGGTGGCCCCGATCCTGTCGGCGCCAGCCCTGCTGAGATCACAAGCGCCGCAGGGTCCACGGTTTTGATCGCCACGTAGCAGGCCCTCAGCAGCTCGACGTAGCCGGCCGGATCGGGCACAGCCCCCCCCCACTCGCGCGCCAGGTTCGGCTCGTTCCATATCTGGTAGCCGGCAACCCGGCCTTTGTAACGATCGGCCAGCACCGAGCAAAAACCGGCAAAGGTCTCGGGCGCCACCGGCAAACCCGGCGCGTCGACTGTAGCTGCCTCGATAGCCCAGGCCGGCGGATGGTCCAGCCGCAACAGGAGCCTGACATTGGCCTGCGCAGCCTCATCCACAATCCGATCCAGAGCATACCACTCGTAGGCCCCGGGGGCAGCCCCCTCCACATCCAGCCAAGCGAGCCGCTGCTTAACCCACATGAATCCCGCCTCCTGCACCAGCGGCCAGTCGCGGCGGAGGGCGGCCCATGAATCCCACCACATATGAACGTTGACCCCAGTCTCCGGCGAGTCGAAGCGCTCCGGAATCGACCACAACGTCGGCAAAGGCCACTGGGCCGGGGCACTGCTCAACTCCAGCTCGCCAGGGCTGACCAAGGCCCAGACGACAATGAAGAGCAACGTAACGACAGCGACCACAAAGGGCAGCCAAAGCCGCGATTCCCGACGGGCTAGAGCTATCTTCATAGACCGCGGCGTCCCTAGGGCACCTTCGGCATATCACCAACCGCCCCGTACGCTGGGCGAGGTGCACCCCTAAGATCGAGAATGCTGTAAGGAGCGTTCGGATCCGTGGCCCCACCCCCACCTTTGTACGAGTAGTCAAGGTTCCACAGATAGGCTTGCTTCACGAAGCCCCACTCGTGCATTAGCTGGAAGGCTTCAACATCCCACTGAGCTTGTTCCTCAAGCGTGTTGTCCAGAGCGAACTCGAAGCCCTGCGGCGTCCCATCATAGCCCTCGGAGGTGGCCCAGCCGAACTCCGTGACACAGAGCGGCGTGTCGCGACCAGCCGCCACAATCATATCGTGGTAACCAAAGAGCGTGCTCTTGAACGACCACGAGTGATGGGGAGAATCAAAAGGTCCGCGGTACGTGGCCAGGGGATCGTTATAGCCCTCGTCCCAGGCCACATCGGGCGGCAGGTTGTAGCCATTGTGATGCACACCCACGCAGTCCGCGTAGTTCAAGAAACCTGCATCGATCATTTGCTGGAAGTAGACAAAGTCCTCGATCACCGTGTAACGATTGGGGTTCTGAGGATCCGTCGCCACAACTCCGGTGGGCGAGAGAGCGCCGCTGATCACGTCGATACTGGCATCCCGGCTCTTGATCGCCTGATAGGTCAGACGCAGCATCTCAACATAGCGCTCAGCGCTGACACCCTCCGCCGTGTCCCATTCACGGTCTAGATTCTGCTCATTCCACACCTCGATCGCTTGGATCTTGCCCTTATACCGGTCGACCATTTCACCGATGAAGTCAACATACAGCGCCAGATCATCAGGCGGCGCCGCCTGAGGGTTCTCATCAAAGTAGGTCCGCGACCAGTCAGGCGCGCCGACCACACTCAACATGACCTTCAGGCCGCGTTCAGAGGCAAACTTGATCATCGCATCGTAGCCGCTCCAGTCCATCTGGCCAGGTTCAGTGGAGAAATGATCCCACCGTACCTGCTGCTTGACCCACTCCAGCCCCAGCTGGTTCTTGATCTGGTCCATGGTGTAGTCAGGCATGCCGATCCCGTGAGCCGCGATGCCATAGCCAAAGCCCTCGGTGGCGGCCGGTGCCACCCCACTGCCTCCTTCCGGCGTCGGGGTCGGGAGAACTATAGATCCCGACGGCGTGTCCACCGATTCGGGCTCAGGAGTATCGCCGGTCCCCTCCACGCCGCCTTGAGAGAAAGGCGTGTTGGGCGTGGGAGTCGACGTATCTGCCGGCGTCGCAGCTCGACCACCGGTAGGCAGTTCGATGACCCCGGTCAAGCAAGAAAAGGCAAGCGCCAATACCAGCACCCAGATCCCCCCCGCAATGATCAGGTTCCGTCCCGACATCCGGGCAAACAGGTCAGTGATATGCTGCAGAAATGGACTCATTGTGCCTCCACGTGTTTTCCGATGCCCATCCGGTAAGATCCACTTTTGTGATACAACTAGCCCCAGCCCGAATTCCTCGCCGAACGTCGCGATCCGGCCAGAGCTCTTCTAGACTGCGTCTCTGAGCTTTCGACATCTTCCGCCGAGGACTTCAGGCC
>JAGHDT010000383.1 GCA_021159805.1 Anaerolineae bacterium | reverse complement strand
GGCGTTGTAGTCGTCCAGGTTGCGCGCTACGGATTTGGCAAACAACTTGTAGCGCTCGTCCATTTCGTGGGCGACCCAGCGCAGTACGCGGAGGCCGCTCTCGACATCGGTCTCTGCGCTGCCCAGCAGGTGGGGTAGCCCGTTAAGGCGGCTGAGTTCAACGATCTTCGGGTCTATGGCGATCAAGCGCAGGTCATCGGGCGAATTGTGGATCACCAGGCTGGCTGCCAGCGCCTTGACGAAGATCGACTTACCGCTGCCTGTTGTGCCTGCCACCAGGAGATGGGGCATGCGTGAGAGGTCGGCGACAATGGGAGCACCGGCTACGTCGAGCCCTACGGCAAAGCAAAGCGGCTTGCCGCACTTGTGGAAGGCGTCGCTCTCCAGCACGGCTCGCAGACCGACCAGGCTGGTTGCTGCGTTGGGTACCTCAATGCCGACCACGGCCCGTCCGGGGACCGGTGCTTCGACACGCAGCGAGCGTGCCGCCAGCGCCAGGGCCAGGTCATCGGCGAGGGATGCGATCTGGCTGACGCGCACTTTGCGCTGGCGCGCGCCGTCGGGTCCGCGGCTGATATAGCCCGGTGAGACGCCAAACTGAGTCACCGTGGGACCGAGGCGCACTTCTGTTACCTCGGCAGGGACACCAAACTGCTCCAAGGTCTCTTCAATAACGCGGCTCTTGTGCTCAATTTCCTGGGGATTCATCCCCGCGGTCCGGGTCTCGTTGAGCAGGGTTAGCGGACAGAGGTGCATAGCGGACTTGGACCGGCGGGGCTTCGAGATCCGTTGTGGTTGGTGAATCTTGGGTTTTGACCTTGTCTCACGGCCACGGCCAGCTCTTGGCGCAGGGTCTGCCGCCTGTGTCAGAGATTGGTTGCTGGCCGAGCCGGCGACATAGGTCGAGGTCTGACTCTCGAATTCTTGTGCTTTGGCCGCAGCTTGACGGGCTGCGCGTTGCGAGGCACGCTTCGCTTGCCATGCCCGCCCTACCTCCGATATGCGATGCCCGGCGATCTGGAGATCCTTGCGCGTGAGGTCGAGAGCCAGGGCAATGCCCACGACGACGATCATGGCCATCAAGATCCCCGTGATGAGCGGGCCGAAATAGTCGCTGAAGAAGAGATAGAGCGCCCATCCGATGACGCCACCCCCTTTGCCGGACTCGACCAGCTTCCAGCTGTGCTGGCTGATTAGGGAATAGGTGAGGGTTTGCAGGCCAATCAGGGCCAGCTCAAATCCCAGGAAAGGTCGCCAGCGCCAGGCTGTGACACGGTGCACCAGGTGGCGTAGCCAGAGCAGCCCAAGTGCTGTGATCGTGGCGGCGACGGGATACGCTGCCCAGCCGAAGGCGAAGACCAAAGCGCGAATCCAGGCGCCGATGAGTGCCCCGGAGTTGATGCCGGGGATGAGGGTGATGAATGTGACGATGCCGAGCCCGATCAGCATGAGCGCCAGTATCTGCTGGCCGGCAGGGCCTGTGAGCCACGCAAGCGCTGCTTGCGAGAGCTTCTGGAGCCAAGAATCGCGGTTCTTCGACTTGGCTGCACTGGTGCCGCGCTGACGTGTGGTCTTGCTGCGCGGACGGGCCATGCGGTGATACTTACGTTGTGGCATAGGGCTTGGTGGTTGACGCCAGGGTAAGTGCGATCCGGTGTTCTGTTGGGGTGATGTCGACAATCCGCACGGTAATCGTCTCGCCGGGCGCGTAGATCGCGTGGAGATCCTCGGCGCACGAAGCTTCACGCAACTCTGAGATATGCAGAAGCCCTTCAATGCCCGACATAAGCTCTACGAATACCCCGAATCGTTCCACGCCGGCAATCGAGCCTGTGACCACGTCGCCCGGTTTCAGGTAAGACTCCACCGTGGCCCAGGGATTGGGCTTAAGGCGTTTCAGACTCAGCCCAACCCGCTGATGTTTCAGGTCGATGTTGAGGATCTTGGTCTTGACCTTGTCACCCGGTGTGACGAAGTCCTGAGAGCGCCGGACCCGCCCCCACGAGATCTCTGAGATGTGAATCATGCCCTCTATCGGCCCGATATCCACGAAGGCGCCAAAGGGGCGCACGCTTGTGATGGTGCCTTCGCAGGTATTGCCGATACATAGCCATTCGGGCCATTCAGGCTCAGCCATCTCGCACTCAGCGACCTGACGCTCGGAGAGCAGGATCCGGTTTCTCGCCGGCTCAACTTCGATCAGGCAGAGACGCAGGGTCTTGTTGAGGTACTCGACGAAACACGCTTCTCGTGCATCGGGATCGGCCGGGAATGGATAGGCGACGAGGTGCGAGGCCGGTACAAAGCACTCGATGTCTTTCCAGTGTGCGATGAGCCCACCACGATTGAAATCATCGATAACCAGCTCTATAGGCGTGTGGTGCCGTTCCAGCTCGCTTGCTTCTTCCCAGACCTCCAGGCGAATCGTGGGGGATTCAACCCATTCCCACTGTTTCTCTGATGCGCTGTAGCTAACCGGACCTTCGGCCAGCAGCGCTTGCCAATAAAGCTCGCATGGGGGGCAATATGGGGGAATATAGTGCTCCATTCAGCCACTCCTTGGGCTAACGATATTCACAAACCAGGAGGTGTCCCGGTAGCGCTATGATGAGGCCTGCGCATCTTTCTCCATCTCAGCCAGGATGTCAGCCAGGTTCTCGATGGCCACACGTTGCTTGCGATAGAGATCGGATTCACTGACGGCAATGCGCATGGCAACTTGCCGCACCTTCTGGCCCCGAAGAAACTTCATCTCTAGGATATTGTACAATAACCACTCCGGTGCTGTCAACTTGCGCTCGCCATCGGGCCTTAACCGTTCAATTGCGTCGGCCAGAACTTCCCGTAAGCCTTTGACAACGTTGTCGTCGTGGTCT
>JAGHDT010000039.1 GCA_021159805.1 Anaerolineae bacterium | reverse complement strand
TGGCGGCTGAATCCCACGAAGGCCCTGTGCCAGTATCGGTCGCGCCTACTGGGCAGCCTTCACCGGTTACGGCCACGCCTACGCCGCCCCTGGTGATGCAGGCCGATGGCGCAGGGGCTGAAGACCACCCTCCTACGCTGACCCCGGAGCCGACTTTCACGCCGACCGTAACGGCAACACCGACCCCTTCAGTGTGTCCCTACCTTCACGGACGGACCGAGATCGCGACGATGGAGAGCGTAGCTCTGGGGGAGCAGGTTCGTTACCTGGTCCATCTTCCGCCGTGCTATGAGGCGTATCCCACCAAGGCTTTTCCAACGCTCTATCTGTTCCACGGGTGGCCACTGAATGAGTGGCACTGGGACAACCTGGGCATTGATGAGTGGAGCGATGACTGGGTCAGTCGCGGTATCACCGGTCCCTACATCGTGATCCTGCCCGGCGTCTCTCGGGATGGCCTGTACGTGCACTCCAGCGGCGGGGACCATTCGTTTGAGGGATTCGTTGCCAATGAGCTGGTACCCGCAATCGATGCGGCGTATCGGACTATCCCCACGGCTTCTGGCCGGGCGGTGGGGGGGATCTCGCGCGGCGGGGTCTGGGCGCTGGAGATCGCACTGCTGCACCAGGACCTCTTCGGCAGTGTGGGGGCCCACAGCCCGGCCCTGGCATTCAACAGACCCATACCTCAGTATGACCCCTACCGCCTTGTGCAGGAGGGCGTCGCAGGCCTGCGTATCTACCTGGATGCCGGGGATGGCGACTGGGCGCGCGCAGGTACGATCCAGCTGCGGAACGATCTGCAGAAACTGGAAGCAGACGTGATCTACGAAGTGCACACAGGTGGCCACGTCGACGCTCTATGGAGCGGCGCGATGCCGGACTACATTGCGTTCTACAGCGCGTTTTGGCCCGGTTCCTACGATGAGCTGCCCGAGTGGGCGCCTGCTATTCAGTCCAGCGGGGAGTAAGGCGCCCAGGGGGCGCGTAGAAGGTGCCTAAGCGGTTGTCCAGTGCTGGCCTTCACAAGGCTTCTACCGGCGCCACGGCCGCATCAGGGCGCGGTTATAGTCGGGGATCTTGTTGTCTTGCTCGATCAGTTGTATCAGCGCCTGCATCGAGTCTTGGATGACTTGATGGGCTCCGGCTTGATCCTCGACCATTTGCGCCTGTCATACGGTCGACAGGACAGTCGTGACGGTATCGGAGGCGGTACTCCAAAGCCGTCCTGGTCGGCACAACCTAGTTCACCCCAGCCTACCGCGCGGGCAGCAGCGTGGGGTTCGCGGTGACTCAGGCTGCACCCGCCCAGGTCCGCAGCCGCACTCAGCGGCGGCCCCAGGCCGAGGCCCGAAGCCAACCCCAGGGCAATCACAATGATCAGGTTGTCTTGTCTCACATAGCGGAGGGCCGACGCCGTTTGCGCCGCGTCAACCGTCGTGGCCTGCACCGGATAGCTGATGAGCGGCGGGTGTGCCGCACATGGTTCCGTCAGACCGAGCTCTACCGCACTTCCGGTGACAGTGATGCGCTAGGCTGCGCGTATCGGCTGTACGATTCCGCTGATCTTCTCGGTGTTGACTTCATGTCGAGTCTGCGGTTGCGGGACCCGCGCCCACCCCGTGTGCGACTTCTTTTGCTGTCGTGAAGGCCACATCGAGGGTGCCCTCAAGCACGAAATCGGCCAGAGCTCGGAAGCGAAGGTGTTCCATGGCGACTCTGAATGCGGTCCCGAAACACTCCCGGCCTTCTTTCTGCCGGCTGCTCGGGGATTGCGAAGACAAGTCTGCGAATAGTCTGCCTGTAGTTAGTGGCACCGTCTGGTGCAAAAGGCGTCGACGATAGGCTCGGTGGCTAGCACCTTGGCCACGTGACGTCGTTACTCTCTGTGTGATGCAAGGAAGTGTGTTATATGGGGCGTTCCGATGTCCCGTGGGCAGCCCGGGTGGTGGATTTGCGAGGCAAATGGTTGCATAAATCTCTCATCCGGTGTATCATGGTGGGGTTATGAATATCGTACGCATCGCACCATCCATTCTTTCCGCTGATTTTGCGCGTCTCGGCGAGCAGGTCCGAGAGGCCGAGAATGCCGGCGCCGATGTCATCCACGTGGATGTTATGGATGGACACTTCGTGCCCAACATCACGATTGGTCCATTAGTTGTGGCTGCAGTGAGGACGGTGACGTCTCTGCCGCTCGATGTGCATTTGATGATCGAGAACCCCGGACGCTATGTCTCCGCCTTCGCTGAGGCCGGGGCCGATATTCTCACGGTGCATCCTGAGGCTACCTCACACTTGCACAGAGTCCTGCAGCAGATCCACAGCTTGGGAGCGCGTGCCGGAGTCGCTTTGAACCCGGCCACGCCGGAGTCTGTCCTTCAGTACGTTCTATCTGATCTGGATCTGGTCTTGGTGATGACCGTCAACCCTGGGTTTGGGGGACAGAAGCTGATTCCGGAGGTCTTTGCCAAGATGCGTGCGGTCCGAGAGATGTTGGATCGAAGCCGTCCGTCCGCTTGGCTTTCGGTGGACGGGGGTATTGACGGAGTGACGGCTCCGCAGGCGATTGCACACGGTGCGGACACATTAGTGGCAGGATCCGCGATCTATTCAGCGCCCGAGGGGGTTGCCGCAGCTATTCTCGCGTTGCGTGGGGCGGTTGCAGGCGCATGAGGAATGCGGCGGAATCCGACAACAAACAAGACTCCATTCGCGCAGTTTCTAGCGAATGGAGTCTTGTCTCACGATGTGGACTTTGCGAAGTCTACCGCTTTCCACGGGACAGCGTTCGAATACAGCGGGTGCAGATGTGAAGCCGACGGTATTCACCATCGATCATCACGCGCTTCCGCTGGACATTCGGACGGAACTTTCGGTTGGTTCTATGCTTCGAGTGACTTACGTTGTGCCCAAACATCGGGCTCTTGCCGCAGATTTCACACTTTGCCATAATCCACCTCTTTTTTTCGATGACTGAGCTATCATACCACAAAGGCTGAGAGAATCAACTGCGGGAGGCATGATGAGCGATACGCTAGAGGCCAGAGGTAAGATCGACGTCGCGCAGGCTGCAATCGCCTCGATTGTTAGTGAGGCAGTTCAGACGTGCTACGGTGTAGTTGGGACGGTGCCCCGGAACTTCGCCACGGGTCTAGCCGACATATTGTCCACTGACCGAAAACGCGGTGTGGAAGTCACCGTACACGATGGGGAGATCACGGTTGAGCTCTATGTCGTGGTAGAATATGGGACGCGCATCTCCACTGTGGCGGAGAGCATCAAAGACGTGGTGAAGTACCAGGTCGAGCGAGCGCTTGAACTGCCAGTGGCCGAGGTGACCGTCCACGTTCAGGCGCTTCGAGTGAGTGATCTTGGCTAGGGAGGATTCCATCGTGAGCGTTCCAGAAGGTGATGTCATCCGTGCTCTGGATGGGCACCGATTGAAGCTGATGATCTTGGCTGCGTTGTCTTGGTTGCGTCAGCACCAAGAGCAGATCAATGCACTCAATGTGTTCCCTGTACCTGATGGAGATACCGGGACCAATATGATGCTCACGATGGCGTCGGTGTGGGATGAGATTGCCGACATGGAGGAGGCGCACGTTGGGAAGCTGATGTCACGATTGGCGCATGGGGCGTTGATGGGGGCGCGCGGAAACTCCGGTGTGATCCTGTCACAGATCTGGAGAGGCTTTGCTCACGGGCAGGATGGTCACGCCACCCTTACGGCCGAAAGCATCGCTGTTGCGATGCGTGTGGCTGCCGAGACGGCGTACAAAGGCGTGGTGAAGCCCGTTGAGGGCACGATTCTCACCGTGGTGCGGGATGTCTCTGAGGAGACGGCAATCGCCGCCGAGGAGACCGACGATATCGTCGAGATCTTTGAGCGTATGGTCGCGAGCGCGAAGGCGTCTGTTGCCAGAACCCCGTCGCTGCTCCCGGTGCTGCGTCAGGCCGGTGTTGTGGATGCCGGTGGCCAAGGACTCTACGTGATCTTCGAAGGGATGCTGCGTGATCTTAAGGGCTTGCCTGTGGCCGATCTGATGGCTCACGAGGGAGATCTTTCCCATCTCCATCTTGATGCTCACCCGGAGGGTGATGAAGCCCTGGAATTTGACAGCGACTATCCCTATGATGTTCAGTTCATCGTTATGGGTAAGGACATTGATGTCGCTAAGATGCGCGCCGGTATCGAAGCTATGGGGGACTGCCCCCTCACTGTAGGAGACGAACTTGTCGTCAAGGTCCACGTTCACGTGGCGGACCCCGGCAAACCAATCACCTTGGGGGCGCAATTCGGGTCGATCAGCGATGTCGTGGTCGAGGATATGCAGGCTCAGTTTGAGGCCTACAGCGCTTCGCGGGCTGCAAGCCCCATAGCGGAGCCGACTCTGCGGATGCCGGTAGGGCTATTGGCCTCGGAAACGCCGCCGGCCATCAGTGTGGTCGTGGTGGCGGCCGGTGAGGGGCTGATTAATGTCTTCCGCAGTCTGGGCGCCACGGCCGTGGTTGAGGGCGGCCAGACGATGAACCCGAGTACGGCCCAGATCCTGGACGCTGTGGAGCAGACGGCTTCCGACGACGTTATTATCCTGCCGAACAACAAGAACATACTGATGTCGGCTCAACAGGTAGTTGGGGTGAGTGACAAGCACGTGAGGGTTGTGTCTACCCACTCGATTCCTCAGGGCGTTTCGGCTTTGTTGGCACTGGATCAGAGCGTTTCTCTGGAGGCAAACGCGGAGGCGATGAAGGAGTCTTCGCTCGACGTGATCACGGGCGAGATCACGTGGGCGACGCGTGAAGTGCGGCTCAACGGAATCGATGTCCACGAGGGTGATGCGATCGGCCTGCTGGAGGACGAACTCGTGGTCGACGCCAAATCCTTTGATGAAGCGGTGCATTGGCTGCTGGCCGAAGCTGACCTTGACGGTCGCGAACTGGTGACGCTTTATTACGGTGAACAGGTTGTTGAGTCTCAGGCTCAGGACCTTGCCAGTAACCTCGCGGAAGCCTACGCAGACCTGGAGTTTGAGGTGGTCACAGGGGGCCAGCCTCACTATCCTTATATCATCTCGATTGAGTGAGGCCGGGGCCTGGACGGTTGGCTCTGATGGGACGGCGCCGCTGCCAAAACTTCACAGCGCCAATGTCAACGGGATCCCGTGTTGATCGGTGGCGTCAGCCGGCGCCACTTGCATTTGTTCGTCGCTGGCTCATAATCTAGGTCAGGAGCGTCTGCGTGGCTGGGAACTCTCAGATACATCTCATCACGGACGGCACGGCAATCTTGCCGCTAGAGCGGTTCCGTGAGTTGAACATCACGGCACTGCCGATCGTGGGGCGGGTGGGCAACAAGAGCTTCATGTACGATCAGCAGACCCCGGGGCATATCGGTGTTCTGGCTGAGTCGCACGAAACACGGGGGCTTATTGAGATCGTGGGGCCGTCTCCGGACGATTTTCGCGCTGCGTTCGAACGCTCGCTGTATCGCACCAATCGTATGTTGGTGATTCTCTCGTCGGGGCGGTTGAGCCCGGTGGTGCAGAATGCGCGAACTGCAGCCCGCGACTTCATGGGTCGCTGTGACATTACCATCCTCGATTCTCAGTCCGTATCTGTGGGACTGGGAATTCTGCTGGAAAGGGCGGGCGAACTCCTGCAGCGTGGGGATCTTCCGCTACCGGAGGTCGTGAGGCTGATTCGGGGGATGATCCCTCGTACTTATGTGGTGATGATCTCGCATACGCTGGATTATCTCTACCGCAGCGGAAAGATTACGTCGATGCAGGCGATCCTGGGCGCCATGCTCAAGATCCATCCATTCATCGCGATGGAGGAGGGGGACGTCATCCCGACGGAGAAGAGCCGGCGACCGGAGCGCGCTTTGGATAAACTGGTGGAGTTTGCCTCGGAGTTCTCGCGAATTCAAAGGTTGGTCATCTTGCACGGTTACAGGACGCTGGACAGCGAGGTATCGGATCTGAAAGGGCGGATGGAGCAGATCGCGCCGTCGGTGGAGATCCCGGTCATTGCTTACGACCCAATTGTTGCGTCCCACATCGGGCCGGAGGGGCTGGGGTTGGTGATCTACGAGGGGGTGTGGAGGTAGGTATGGCGCGGACGGTGCGTATTCTCACCGATAGCGCAGCCGACTTGCCTCAAGCTTACGTAACGCGGCTCGAGATCGGCGTTGTTCCGATTCATGTGTCGCTCAATGGCGAGACGCGTCTGGACGACGGCACGCTCGATCTCGACTGGTTCTACGGCGAACTATCGCATTCGCGGGTTCTCCCCACGACGGCGGCACCTGCGCCTCAGGAGTTCACGCGAGTCTATGCGCAGCTGGCTGCTGAGGGGGCTGAAGAGATTATCGCGATCCTTACGGCCTCAACGTTGAGCAGTCTACATGATCACGCGCTGATCGCGGCGCAGGAATTCAAGGGCGCACGGGTCCACGTGGTTGATGGGACACAGGTTTCGATGGGACTGGGCTGGCTGGTGGTGCGCGCAGCGGAACTACTCGCCCGCGGTACGCCTGTCCCGCAGATCATCCATCAGGTGATCTCATTGCGGGCGCGGACGCGCATCTTGGGTGTGATTGACTCCATTGAGTATCTGCGGCGCAGCGGGCGTGTTGGCTGGATCTCAAGTGCCGTGGCGAGTTTACTGAGCGTCAAGTCCTTGATTGCGCTGGAGGGCGGTGAAGTTCGGCAATCAGGGCGCGTGCGGACGCACCGGCGCGGACTGCAGTTCCTAGTACTCCAGGCGAAGCGCGCTTTTCCGCTGGAGCGATTGGCGATCCTCCATTCAGGGGCTTCGGCAGTTTCCGTTGCACAGCTAGAGGATGAGTTCTCTGCTTTGCTGCCCAGGATGGAGATCCCGGTGGTTAGTGTTGGCCCCGCCTTCGCTACGCACGTTGGTCCAGGTTGCGTAGGCGTAGCCTTACTCATGTCTGAATGATCTTGATGCGAATGACTGTTATACGGTGTCGGCCGACATGTCGGCCGACACGCCGGCAGAGGCTGTCTGGTCTTCTGCTGTACTTTGGACGACAGCCGGCGGACCGATTGGTTCGGCTGTTTGAGGTTGGGAGAGAGCATGGCTAGACCCCTGGAAACACTAGGTAAGATGTTGGATCTTGAGACCCGTGACTATCGCCACGAGGACCGCGCAGTGGCTGGCGGGCTAGCCGGCTATGCCGGTACTTGGCGCCGGCAGGCTCTAGAGAAGTTCGGCGAAGATGCCGGAAGCTGGATCGAAACTGTCGTAGACTTGATGAAAGCTTACAGTGCCTCGGCCGCTGTCTCGCGCCAGGAGGTGGGTGACACGCTCCGCGATCTGCTGCGGGTGGGACCTGGCGAGCCCGCTCCGCGAGCTGCTACGGAGTCTCCCGCTGCGGCTATCGCAGAGAGACCCGCGACAGCCGCAGCGGCTGCTGAGCCTATGGCCGCGGTATCCGTGAGTGAGCCGACGGCTGAGGCCCCGATCACCGTTCAGGCCGAGGCTGAGTTGCCTGTGGCAGAGCCGATCGAGGCGCTGGAGCGCTCGGGACGGGGGTTGGACGCGCCAGTGACCTTGATCTCGGGCATTGGCGAAAAACGCGCCGCGTTGCTGGCGAACCTGGGGATCACGACTATTGAGAACTTCATCACCCATTTGCCGCACCGCTACGAGGATTACTCCCAGCTGAAGACCATCGACCGGCTGGCGTATGGGGAGCGTGTGAGCGTGTTAGCCACGGTTTGGGAGGCAGGTGGCAGGACGACACATATGGGCAAGTATCTGTTCCGGGCGATACTGTCGGACACAACGGGCACGATTGAGGTGTCCTGGTTCGGGCCACGGGGGCGTGGCATGGTGAATCGCATTCAGTCCGGTGCACAGGTGTTGGTGAGCGGCAAGGTCGGTGAATATCTTGGTCGCCTGACAATGACCTCGCCTGAGTGCGAGATACTGGGACGGTCTGACGTCACCAGTGCCAGGATTCAGCCGATCTATCCACTCACAGAAGGGCTGACACAGCGCTGGCTGCGCAGCACGATGCGGCGCGTGTTAAGCGCGTGGGCCGATCGGGTCCCCGATGCGCTACCCGGCGATATACGGTCGCGCTACGGCCTGCTGTCGCTCTCTCGGGCGCTCTGGGGCATGCATTTGCCTGACAGTCAGGAGCACCTGGCTGCATCTCGCCGTCGGCTGGCCTTCGAGCAGACACTGTATCTGCAATTGGGGCTGGTGCGGCAGAAGCGACTGAGGAAGTCTCAGGCCGGCCGCCAGATCGTGGCTGATGCAGCTCGTACGGCCGCGCTGATGGCAGCACTGCCTTACGAGCTGACCGGGGCTCAGCAGCGGTCGTTGGATGAGCTGATGGGCGATCTTGCGAAAGGGGAGCCAATGGCCCGCTTGCTCCAGGGGGATGTCGGGTCGGGCAAGACCGTGGTCGCGGCGCTGCTGATGACTTTGGGCGCTGATCAGGGTTGCCAGGCGGCTATGATGGCTCCAACGGAGATCTTGGCCGAGCAGCACTTCAAGGGGCTTGCTGCGTTGTTCGAATCTTTCCCTGAACCGCGGCCCACGGTGGGTCTGTTGACCGGCAGTACGCCGGGTGCTGACCGGGATGCGATCACTCAGGGATTGGCCGACGGCAGCCTGCAGATCGTCGTGGGGACGCATGCGCTGATCCAAGAAGCCGTCACGTTCAAGGATCTGGCTCTGGTGGTGATTGATGAGCAGCACCGGTTCGGCGTCGATCAGCGCCGGGCACTGCGCGATAAGGGACACAACCCCCATCTGCTGGTGATGACGGCCACGCCGATCCCCCGTTCTCTGGAACTCACCGTGTGGGGACACTTGGATGTTTCCATCCTGGACGAGATGCCGCCGGGCCGGCAGCCGATCCGTACCCGGGTCCTGCATCCTCGAGAGCGCGGTCGGGCGTATACCTTTATCCAGAGCCAGGTAGCCAAGGGCCGGCAGGCCTTCATCATCTACCCGTTGGTTGAGGCCTCGGACAAGATCGACGCGCGTGCTGCGGTCGACGAGGCCGAGCGGCTGCAGCGCGATGTCTTCCCCACTCTGCGGGTGGGCCTGCTGCACGGGCGCGTGCGGCCTGATGAGAAGGATGCAGTGATGGGCAAGTTCTCGGCCGGGGAGCTGGACGTCCTGGTGGCCACATCCGTCGTCGAGGTGGGCATCGATATTCCCAATGCCACAGTCATGTTGATTGATGGTGCAGATCGGTTTGGCCTGGCGCAACTGCACCAGTTCCGCGGGCGTGTGGGACGGGGCAGTCACCAATCGTATTGTTTGTTGTTGGCCGAGAGCGCTTCAGCTGCGGCTGTGGAGCGTCTACAGGCACTGGAGTCCACCAACGACGGGTTTGTTCTGGCTGAGAAGGACCTGGAGATGCGCGGTCCCGGCGAATTCCTGGGCACACGACAGAGCGGATTCCCCGAGCTTCCGATGGCGGCATTCGCTGATACGCGGTTGCTTCACGAGGTTCGCGAGTTGGCGGAGGAGCTGCTCGAGGCAGATCCTGATCTGACCCAGCAAGCGCATCAGGCGCTGCGCGCTGAGGTCGCTAGCTTCTGGCAGGACTCTGGAGATCTCAGTTGAGGCTGAGAGATGAGCTAACGATGCGCACTGCAGTCTATCCTGGCTCATTTGATCCGATCCACTTTGGGCATACGGATATCGCCCAGCGGGCGGCGACATTGTTCGACCGCCTCGTGGTAGGGATTTACGCTCGGCCCGATAAGCACCTCCGCTTCACGGTGGATGAGCGCGTTGCCCTGGCTCGTGCTGTTCTAGAGCCCTTCGCAAATGTCGATGTGCTGCCTTATGATGGTCTGACGGTTGAGCTTGCACGGTCGGTCGGGGCTCAGACGTTGGTCCGGGGATTGCGTGTCATCTCGGACTTCGAGCGCGAATACCAGATGGCTCTGATGAACCAACAACTCCGGCCGCACGTGGAGACGATCTGTTTGATGACCCGGTACGAGTATGCGTTTCTGAGTGCCAGCCTGGTCAAAGAGGTCTTTGACGCGGGCGGGGATGTGTCTGGAATGGTCAACCCCTTGGTGTTGGCTGCGCTGGAAGAGAAGCGCAGACGAATTGATGGGGGCGTAGGATGTCCTGGGATGGGCTAAGGTATGAGGGATCGTCTTCATGAAGCTGAAAGAGGAGGGAGTATGGATGTTGACTTCCTGATCGATCGGTTGGAACGGTATATTGTCGAGGAGTGTCCGAGATTCCTGGGCAATCGTATGGTGAACGAAGACGAGGTGCGCGGTCAGCTATCGCAACTGCGCCAGGCGGTGCCCGAGCAGATCGAACAGGCTCGGCGCATTGTGCAGGAGCGCGATGCCGTTGTGGAAGTCGCACGTCAGGAAGCTGACATGATCATCGCCAAGGCTCGCAAAGAGGGTCAACGGATGGCTTCCAGTCACCAGTTTGTGGTGGATGCACAGCGGCAGGCCAAGATGATCGTGCAGGAGGCTCGGCAGATGTCGGATCGCCTGAAGACGGATGCTGATGACTATGTATTCAACTCTCTCAGCTTGCTTCAAGCTGAGCTCACGCGGCAGCTGAGGGTGGCGGAGAACGGGCTGCACCGGCTGGAAGCGGATCGCGAGGCGGGGCTTTCTGACGGGCAAGATTGACAGAACGCCAGTTTTCTGTATAATTGACGTTGCCCTCTAGCGGGATCTGGTGACAGGTTCGGTGGGGGCGAGACTATTGACGACATAAGGGAGAGGAAGTAGACATGGCTGCAGTACCAAAGAGACGAACTCCACAGGGCCGGCGTGATCGGCGGCGGGCCAACAGCTATCCCACGGCAAAGCTCCCCGCGCAAGTTCGGTGTGAGGAGTGCGGTGGACTGGTTCGGCCCTATTACGTGTGTCCCAACTGCGGATACTACCGGGGACGTCAGGTCCTCCAGGTTGTCGAGGACTAGCTTCAGCGTCACCTTGGGGTGCAGTTTGGTGTACTGGATGGATCGTGGCCCAGGCTCAGATCAAGTGCACCCGAGTTTGACTCCCGGCAGGTGATCAGGTGATAGGATACGGATGACTTATGATCGGGCCTCTGCGGAGGCCCGTCCGTTTTGTCTATGACGTGGGGTTTGTGGTCGTTGCTGGGCAGGTAGACAGCAAACGAGATCGGTGAAGGGGTGTTTCATGGAACGCAAGACGATTCCTGGCGCAGTAACGGTGGAGCCCACGGTCTTGGAGACAATTGCTCGTCTGACGACTCTAGGGGTTCCCGGCGTGGCGGACATCGCAGAGCGTGATGTGGATCGTTTGCTGGGTGTTTCCGGCAAGTCGGTGGCGATTCAGGTCAGGGAAGGGCGGGTCTTCGTCGATCTGCATATTATTGCCGGTCCCGACCAGAGCTTGCTGCAGCTGGGGCGCAAGGTCCAGTACGAAGTCACCCGGGCTGTTCAGCAGATGATTGGAATGCCTGTCGACGCCGTGGATGTCCACATCGAGGACGTGACGTACTCGCAGGTTGACGAATGGTCGACGGCGGAGTCGGCTTAGGACCGTAGTCGGTCGAGCGCGTACTGGCATGTTGTGCACTCCAGGAGTTCTTTATGAAGGGTGAGCGCCGATTGTCGCGTGAGTTAGCGCTGCAGGCGCTATACGAGGTCGATCTCGTGGGACACGCGCCGGCCGAAGTTCTCCACGAGCATCTTGGCATGGAATCGGACGCCAATGCCCGCGTGGCTGCGTACGCTCGGCAGTTGGTGGAGGGCGTATTGGCTGCAACATCACAATTGGATCTCTATATCCAGTCTCATGCCCCTGACTGGCCGTTGGATCAGGTGGCTGTTGTAGATCGTAACCTGCTGCGCATAGCGCTCTATGAGTTCACCGCTGGGCGGATCCCCTTCAAGGTGGCAATCAACGAGGCTGTCGAGCTCGCCAAGGAGTACGGGTCTGATAGTTCCCCACGCTTCATCAACGGCGTGCTCGGCGCGTTGGTGCCGCACCAAGATGAGGTCACGCGAATTTTGGCTCAGACCGACTAGCCTCTCTCAGCAACGTGTATGTGAGCGGCGCTATTCCTCCCTAAGGGAAGAAGAGCGCCGCTTTTTTCTCGAAGCTCACTTGAGTACCCACGGAGTTCGCGTTATGCTTGCTTCATATTCTTGAAACAGGCGTAACGTGGGCCTGGGATTCAGTATTCCGGGCCCCCGTCACCGCTGAGTCCAATTGCTGAAAGGAGCTGGCTTCTATGGAGAAGATTCGGGCTATTATCATGGGTGCTGCGGGGCGCGACTTCCACAACTTCAACACCTATTTCCGCGATAACGATCGCTATGAGATCGTGGCATTTACGGCCACGCAGATCCCAAATATCGAAGGGCGCCGCTACCCACGGGAGTTGGCCGGCGGGCTTTACCCCGGAGGCATCCCGATCACCCCTGAATCGGAGCTTGCACAGCTTATTGAGGAGAATGATGTCGGCCAGGTAGTCTTCGCTTACTCCGATGTGTCGCACGAGTACGTGATGCACCAAGCCTCGTTAGTTATCGCCTGCGGTGCTGATTTCCGCTTGATGGGCGGAAGGGCGACGATGCTTGTGAGCCAGAAGCCCGTGGTAGCCGTTTGCGCCGTGCGAACAGGGTGTGGAAAATCGCAGACCACCCGGCACGTTTGTGACGTGTTGCAGAACCTCGGCCTCAAGGTTGTCGCCGTTCGCCACCCTATGCCTTATGGCAACCTGGCCAGGCAGGCTGTGCAGCGCTTCGCCACCTACGCGGATCTCGATAAGCACCAGTGCACCATTGAGGAGCGTGAGGAGTACGAGCCGCATCTGGATCGCGGCATCGTCGTCTACGCCGGTGTCGACTACGAGGCTATCCTGCGCCAAGCAGAGCAGGAAGCTGATGTTGTGGTCTGGGATGGTGGCAACAACGACCTGCCGTTCTATAAGCCGGATCTGTGGTTGACGGTGACGGACCCCCACCGGGCGGGCCACGAAGTTGCTTATTACCCGGGCGAGTCGAACTTCCGTGCCGCCGACGTGCTGGTCATCAACAAGGTGGAGACCGCCGACTACGCCGGCGTGCGCAAGATCTACGATAATATCAGCCGTCTGAACCCGGACGCAGTTGTCGTTGAGGCCGCATCGCCGCTCTTTGTCGACCACCCCGAACGGATTCGCGGCAAGCGCGTGCTGGTCATCGAGGATGGCCCCACGGTGACCCACGGCGGGATGGCCTACGGCGCCGGTTACATTGCGGCTCAGCGCTTTGGTGCTGCTGAGATCATCGATCCGCGGCCCTATGCGGTGGCGTCCATCGCCGCGACGTACAGGAAGTATCCGGGGACCGGCACGGTGCTACCGGCGATGGGCTATGGCGACGCGCAGATCCGCGATTTGGAGGAGACCATTAACACGACGCCGTGTGACCTTGTGATCGTCGGCACGCCTATCGACCTCACGCGCCTGCTGAAGATCGATCACCCTATGCAGCGCGTTCGGTATGAACTGCAGGTCATCGGCCGTCCCACCATTGAGGAGATCCTGAAGGAACGTTTCGCGAACTAGTCCCTCGAGCAAGCCGAGCTCCAGCAAGCACGGTGCTTGAGCCAGTGCGGCTTGAGCACCGTGTTGTGGTGGGAACTTCTATTATGCAGGAGGCTTGTTCGATTCGTTACAGGACGCCGGTTTGCTGAGAGCTCGAGGACGCATACCGCTGGCTGGCTCGACGAGTGTATGGATGCTGATGGCCCTCCTCTCGGCAGTATCGTGTGGACAGCCTATGGCCTGATGAGTGGCCACCGCCGGGGAGATGCGGACAAGATGGCCGCGGTGCACAGATCCACCGCCTACACCTGGCTATGGGAGAGGCTGCTGCAGGTGGTGTGTGTGTTCATGTTCGTCTTGCTGTATTGCCTTGCTTCCTGCGCGACCTCGCTCTACAATACCGGAAACGAGTTAGGTGAGGAGGATGTTGTGACAGTTTATCGGTTTGAGCCGACGCAGTTTCACAATACCTTTGGTCCCCACGCTGCGGTGCTGCGGATTGCGGATGGAGACAGTGTGGAGACGACGACTCTGGATGCGCACGGGTACGATGCCGGGGGCGAGTTGGTGGGTGAGGCCCCAAATCCGCAGACGGGACCGTTCTACGTGGAAGGGGCCGAGCCCGGCGATGCGGTGGCGGTGACGATCGAGGTTGCCACGCCGAACCGGGACACGGGCTGGACGTATGCGCCGGTCGCATCGCACGTGGTGGACGCGGAGTTCGTGCCCGAGCTCCCGGTGAGGGAGCGGATGACGTGGGCGCTGGATTTGGTGCGGAGGACAGCGCGCCTGGCGGAGCCGGCGCCCGGGCTGGCGGGGCTCGTGCTGCCGCTGGCGCCGATGCTGGGCTGTCTGGGTGTGGCGCCGGCCCATGGTCAGGCGATCTGGACGGCGACGTCCGGTCCCCACGGCGGCAATATGGACTATCGGGGTCTGGTCGCGGGGGCGACGGTGATCTTCCCGGTTTTCGTGGCCGGTGCGCTGATCCATCTAGGCGACGGGCACGCTGTGCAGGGCGACGGCGAGATCGTGGGGACGGGGATTGAGACATCGTTCGATGTACGCTTCTCGGTGCGCGTGCTGAAGGGCAAGGAGATCGGGTGGCCGCGCGGCGAGGATGCGGACTACCTGTTCACGATGGGCAACGCGCGCCCGCTGGATCAAGCTCTGCAGCACGCAACGACAGAGATGCTTCGCTGGCTGGCGGAGGACTACGGTCTGAGCTTTGGTGCTGGGAGCACGCTGCTGGGGCAGGTGGTGCGATATGAGGTCGGCAATGTCTTCGACCCGGCGTATACGATGGTGTGCAAGGTACCGAAGGCTGTGCTGGGGAGCAGATAGTCGAGCTGACAGCTCAACCTACATCGGGCGGCTGCATGTGAGCGTGGTGTGCACTGGTGGGCACGGGTTCCAGCCCAAAGACGTCAAGAGGGATCACCGGGTCCCGTTCTGCGCATAAGCAGGTTGAGCTGGTGCTCCCTCTTCGTTGGTTTCTCTCGCCAGCCCCTCCGCTCCTAGCGTCTTCTCCCTTCATCGCGATACCCACGGG